>JBDTXV010000096.1:0-7574 GCA_040006015.1 Caldimonas sp. | reverse complement strand
TCGAGCTGATCGGCGGCACCGGCATCGCGCGCACGCTGGTGCTCGAGGCGATCGCTGCCGGCAAGCACGTCGTCACCGCGAACAAGGCCTTGCTCGCAATCCACGGCACCGAGATCTTCGCGGCGGCGCGCGCCAAGGGCGTCGTCGTCGCGTTCGAAGCGGCGGTCGCCGGCGGCATCCCGATCATCAAGGCGCTGCGCGAAGGGCTGACCGCGAACCGGATCGACTGGATCGTCGGCATCGTCAACGGCACGACCAACTTCATCCTCTCCGAGATGCGCGCAAAGGGGCTCGACTTCGCGGTCGCGCTCGCCGAGGCGCAGCGTCTCGGTTATGCCGAGTCCGACCCGACGTTCGACATCGCCGGCATCGATGCGGCGCACAAGGCGACGCTGATGAGCGCGATCGCGTTCGGCATCCCGGTCCAGTTCGAGAAGGCGTATATCGAGGGCATCGCCGAGCTGCAGGCGGCCGACATCGTCTATGCCGAGCAGCTCGGTTATCGAATCAAGCTGCTCGCGATCACGAAGCGGCGTGACGACCTGGTGCGAGCGGCCGATACGGCGCATGCCGGCGCGACCGATGCTGGGCATCGCGCGGTCGCCGCCGGGATCGAGCTGCGCGTCCATCCGACACTGGTGCCGGCGGCACGGCTGATCGCGAACGTCGAAGGCGCGATGAATGCGGTGATGGTGCAGGCCGACGCGGTCGGCACGACGCTCTACTACGGCAAGGGCGCAGGCGCCGAGCCGACCGCGTCGGCGGTGATCGCCGACCTCGTCGACATCACGCGGCTCCATGCGGCCGACCCCGAGCACCGCGTTCCGCACCTCGCGTTCCAGCCCGGCGCGATGCAGGACCTCGCGGTGCTGCCGATCGCCGCGGTCGTCACGTCGTTCTATCTGCGCCTGCAGGTCGCCGACCAGGCGGGCGTGCTGGCGCGCATAACCGGCATCCTGGCCGAGCACGACATCTCGATCGATGCGTTGCTGCAGCGGCCGAACCAGCATGCGCCGGCCGAGGGCGCACCACACACCGACGTGATCATCCTGACGCACGACACCGTCGAGGGCCGGATGACGAGCGCGATCGCGCAGATGCAGGCACTTGGCACCGTGCTCGCGCCGATCATCCGCATCCGCAAGGAAGAGCTCAGTTGAAGTACATCAGCACCCGCGGCGACGCGGCGGGGCGCGGATTCTCCGAGATCCTGCTCGAAGGGCTGAGTCCGGACGGCGGCCTCTATCTGCCCGAACGCTATCCGCGGATCGACGCGGCGACACTCGAGCGCTGGCGCGCGCTGAGCTATCCCGAGCTCGCGTTCGAGCTGCTTTCGCTCTACATCGACGACATCGGCGCGACCGAGCTGCGCGACCTCGTCGCGAAAACCTACACCACGGCCGCGTTCGGCGACGCCCGCATCACGCCGCTCGAAACGCTCGACGCCGACTTCCGGCTGCTGAAGCTTTCGAACGGCCCGACGCTCGCGTTCAAGGACGTCGCGATGCAGCTGCTCGGCAACCTGTTCGAGCACGAGCTCGCGCGCCGCGGCGAAACGCTGAACGTGCTCGGCGCGACCTCCGGCGACACCGGCAGCGCGGCCGAGTACGCGCTGCGCGGCAAGCGCGGCATCCAGGTCTTCATGCTGTCGCCGCTCGGCCGGATGAGCCCGTTCCAGCAGGCGCAGATGTTCAGCCTGCAGGATCCGAACATCCACAACATCGCGATCCGCGGCGTGTTCGACGATTGCCAGGACATCGTCAAGGCGGTCTCGGCCGACCTCGACTTCAAGCGCCGGCACCGGATCGGCACCGTCAATTCGATCAACTGGGCGCGGCTGCTCGCGCAGGTCGTCTACTACTTCGTCGGCTATCTGCAGGCGACGCCGGCGCGCTCGGCGGGCAGCCGCGTGGCGCTGCCGCAAGTCAGCTTTGCGGTGCCGTCGGGCAACTTCGGCAACATCTGCGCCGGCCACATCGCGCGGATGATGGGCCTGCCGATTCGCCGCCTCGTGCTCGCGACCAACGAGAACAACGTGCTCGACGAGTTCTTCCGCACCGGCACCTACCGGGTCCGCGGCGGCGAAGAGACGCACGAGACGTCGAGTCCGTCGATGGACATCTCGAAGGCGTCGAACTTCGAGCGCTTCGTCTACGACGTCGTCGGCCGCGATCCGGCGCGGGTCCGCGAACTGTTCGAAGACGGAGTCGGCCGCCGCGGCGCGTTCACGCTGCACGCCGACGAGTTCGCGCGGGTCGGCGACTTCGGGTTCGTCTCCGGAACGAGCACGCACGCCGACCGCATCGCGACGATCGCCGAGACCCATCGGCGCTGCGCGACGATCATCGACACGCATACCGCCGACGGCCTGACGGTCGCGCGCGCACACGTCGAGCCCGGTGTGCCGATGATCGTGCTCGAGACCGCGCTGCCGGCCAAGTTCGCGGCGACGATCGTCGAGGCGATCGGTCGCGAGCCGACGCGGCCGCCGTCGCTGCGCGACATCGAAAGCCTGCCGAAGCGCTTCGACGTGATGGACGCCGACGCCGCGGCGGTCAAGCGCTTCATTGCCGACAATGCCTGAATGAAGGTCGTCGGCTTCAGCGGCTACTCGGGCTCGGGCAAGACGACGCTGGTCGAGCAGCTGGTGTCGCGGCTGAAGCTCGCCGGTCAGCGCGTCTCGGTCGTCAAGCATGCGCATCATGATTTCGACATCGACCAGCCGGGCAAGGACTCGTGGCGCCATCGCCAGGCCGGCGCGTTCGAGGTCGTGATCGCATCGGACCGGCGACTCGCGAAGGTCCGCGAGTTCGAGGTCCGGGCCGATCCGTCGGCGCACCAGCTGATCGCCGAGCTGGTCGACTGCGACTGGGTGCTGGTCGAGGGCTTCAAGCATGCCGCCCTGCTGAAGATCGAGGTCTGGCGTGCAGCGACGCGCAAGCCGGTGCAATATCCGGACGATCCGTACGTGGTCGCGATCTCGACCGACAGCCCGCAATTGCTTCCGGTGCCGACCGGGCTTCCGGTGCTCGATCTGAATTCGCCCGACGCCGTCGCCGATTTCCTGCTGCGCAATCCCGCCCGCTATGAGTACGTCTCCCCGCACGACCTCGCCCCTGCTAACGCTCGATGAAGCGCTGACCCGGCTGCTCGGCGCGGTCGGCCCGATCGGGGCGCCCGAGCGGCTCTCGACCTTCGATGCGCGCGGCCGTGTGCTTGCCGCCGATGTCGCGTCGAACCTCGACGTGCCGCCGGCCGACAACACGGCGATGGACGGCTATGCGCTGCGCTGCGCCGACGTGCCGGCCGCCGGCACCACCTTGCCGGTGAGCCAGCGCATTCCGGCCGGCGTCGTCGGCGCGGCGCTCGAGCCCGGCAGCGCGGCGCGCATCTTCACCGGCGCGCAGATTCCCGCAGGTGCCGATGCGGTCGTGATGCAGGAGCACTGCTCCGCGCTCGACGGCGCGGTCCGCATCGACAACCTGCCTCAAGCGGGTCAGTGGATCCGCCGGCGCGGCGAGGACGTGCGCGCCGGCTCGGTCGTTCTCGTCGCCGGTACGCGCCTGACGCCGCAGGCGCTCGGCCTCGCGGCGTCGGTCGGCGCCGGCACGCTCGCGGTCGCGCCGCGCCTGAGAGTCGCGCTGTTCTCGACCGGCGACGAGCTCGCGATGCCCGGCGATGTGCTGAAGCCGGGCGCGATCTACAACTCGAACCGGTACACGCTGCGGGCCCTGATCGAAGCGCTCGGCTGTACCTGCGAAGACCTCGGCATCGTCCCCGACAACCTCGACGCGACGCGCGCCGCGCTGCGCCGCGCCGCCGAAGGCAACGACCTGATCGTCACCTGCGGCGGCGTCTCGGTCGGTGAGGAGGATCACCTGAAGCCTGCGGTGCGGGCCGAAGGGCGCCTCGACCTGTGGCAGATCGCGATCAAGCCGGGCAAGCCGCTCGCGTTCGGCGAAGTGCGGCGCGGGCAGGGCGTCCCGGCGTGGTTCATCGGACTGCCGGGCAATCCGGTCTCGGCCTTCGTCACATTCGTGCTCGCGGTCCGGCCGTTCCTGCTGCGCCTGCAAGGCGCCACCGACGTGCTGCCGCGCGCTCTGAACCAGCGTGCCGATTTCGATTGGCCGAAGCCCGATCGGCGGCGCGAATTCCTGCGCGTGCGCCGTAACGCGCAAGGCGGTCTCGACCTTTACCCGAACCAGAGCTCGGCGGTGCTGACCTCGGTCGTCTGGGGCGACGGGTTGGTCGACAACGCAGCGGGCCAGGCGATACGCGCCGGCGACCGCGTCGACTACCTGCCGTTCGCCGAGTTGCTGTCGTGAAGGTCGCGATCCGCTATTTCGCTTCGGTGCGCGAAGCCCTCGGCTCGGGCGAATCGCTCGACATCGCGTCCGGCGCGACCGTCGGCGCGGTGCGCAGCACGTTGATCGCTCGCGACGCTGCGCATGCCGCAGCGTTGCATCGCGGCCGAGCGGTGCGTTGCGCGCTCGACCAGGTGCTCTGCGACGAAGACGCAGCGGTCGGCGAGGGCGCGGAGGTCGGCTTTTTTCCACCGGTGACCGGAGGCTGACGTGCGACATCTCTTCGCACCATGTGCTGTCCGAAGGAGCAAGGGCACGCGCGGGCGGCCGGTTGCGCTTCGCTGCAGTGAAGCGCGCGATTGCGAGTGGCGCGCTTGCAAAGGTGCGGGCGGCCGGCAATCCGCCCACGCCATTGCGCGCACCGATCAGATGGGGCACGGCCACCTATCCGCCAACGGCTTTGCAGGCACTGCCGCACAGAAGCATGACCGCCCGCGCGCTCGCGGCCTTGATCGCTCGACACCCGCCCGAACCGCATGACCATGAGCCGCTCTCGCGTCACGATCCAGCACGACGACTTCGACCTCGGCGTTGAGGTCGCGGAGTTGCGCGCCGGCGATGCGCGGGTCGGCGCGGTCGCGAGCTTCATCGGCACGGTGCGCGACCGCAACGACGGCGTCGGCGTCAGCTCGATGGAGCTCGAGCACTATCCCGGCATGACCGAGCGCGCGATCGAGACGATGATCGATGCGGCGATGCAGCGCTTCGACATTCTCAATGCCCGCGTGATCCATCGAATCGGCTTGTTGCAGCCGCTGGACCAGATCGTGCTCGTTGCAGTGACCTCCGCGCATCGTGCCGCGGCCTTTGAGGCGTGCGAATTCCTGATGGATTACCTGAAGACGCAGGCACCGTTCTGGAAGAAGGAGCAGACGCCCGCCGGTGCGCGCTGGGTCGATGCGCGCAGCGCCGACGACGCGGCGCTCGCGCGCTGGGGCATCGACGCACCGAACGCGCCGCCCGTCGCCGAGCCGGGGCGGGGCGCTTGAATCAGCCGGCGGCCTGGGCGCAAGTGCTCGCGGTCGGCGCCGGCGCCGCGGTCGGCGCGCTGCTGCGCTGGTTGGCCGGGATCTGGCTCAACGAGCAGTGGTCCGGTTTCCCGCTCGGCACGCTTGCAGTCAACTGCGTCGGCGGCTTCCTGATCGGCGTCGCTCTTCTGTGGTTCGAACGCAGCCCGCACGAGCTGTTGCGGCTGCTGTTGGTTACCGGCTTCCTCGGCGGCCTGACGACGTTCTCGGCGTTCTCCGGAGAATCCCTCGTCTTGCTGCAACGCAGCCAGTGGGTCCTCGCGTTCGGCCACACGCTGGCACACGTGACCGGAGCGCTGGCCTGCGCCGCGATCGGCTTTCATGCCGCGCGTCTGCTGATCGGCTGAGCGGAGAGGCGGCTGCGCGGACGCGCACACTGCGGACGACGCGCGAGACACGGCCACAACGCCCGCGCTCGGCGCATTGGTCGGCATGTCGGTGGGCCGATCCGAGCCGCGTCTGAACGCGCCGGATTGCTTGAAAACGGCCGTTCGATGCCCATTTCCTTCTGAACCGGAGGATTCTGATGCGACTCGAGAAGCTGACGACCAAGTTCCAGGAGGCGCTGGCCGATGCGCAGAGCCTCGCGGTGACGCGCGACAACCCGTACATCGAGCCGGCGCACATGCTTTCGGCGATGCTGACGCAGGCCGACGGGCCGCGCGCGCTGCTCGCCCGTGCCGGCGTCAACACCGCGAAGCTGCAGTCGGCGCTCGAGACCGAGATCGCAAAACTGCCGCAAGTGCAAGGCGGCGAGCAGGTGCAGCCGAGCCGCGAGCTCGGCGCGGTGCTGCAGGCGGCCGAGAAGGAGGCCAACAAGCGCGGCGACCAGTTCATCGCGAGCGAGATGTTCCTGCTCGCGGCAGCCGACAGCCGCTCGGCGATAGGCCCGCTGGTGAAGGAACACGGACTGACGCGCAAGTCGCTCGACGCGGCGATCGAGGCGGTGCGCGGCGGGCAGAAGGTCGACAACGCCGACGCCGAAGGGCAACGCGAAGCGCTGAAGAAATACACGCTCGACCTGACCGAACGGGCGCGGATCGGCAAGCTCGATCCGGTGATCGGCCGCGACGACGAGATCCGGCGCGCGATCCAGGTGCTGCAGCGGCGCACGAAGAACAACCCGGTGCTGATCGGCGAGCCTGGCGTCGGCAAGACTGCGATCGTCGAAGGCCTGGCGCAGCGCATCGTCGCCGGGGAAGTGCCCGATTCGCTGAAGAACAAGCGCGTGCTCGTGCTCGACATGGCTCTGCTGCTCGCCGGCGCGAAGTTCCGCGGCGAGTTCGAGGAGCGCCTGAAATCGGTGCTGAAGGAGGTCGCGCAGGACGAAGGCCAGACCATCGTCTTCATCGACGAGCTGCACACGATGGTCGGCGCCGGCAAGGCCGAAGGCGCGATCGATGCCGGCAACATGCTGAAGCCCGCGCTCGCGCGCGGCGAGCTGCATTGCATCGGCGCGACGACGCTCGACGAGTACCGCAAGTACATCGAGAAGGACGCCGCGCTCGAACGCCGCTTTCAGAAGATCCTCGTCGGCGAGCCGACGGTCGAGGCGACGATCGCGATCCTGCGCGGCTTGCAGGAGAAGTACGAGGCGCACCATGGCGTCGAGATCACCGATCCGGCGATCGTCGCGGCCGCCGAGCTGAGCCACCGCTACATCACCGACCGCTTCCTGCCCGACAAGGCGATCGACCTGATCGATGAAGCGGCCGCCAAGGTCAAGATCGAGATCGATTCGAAGCCCGAGGCGATGGACAAGCTCGACCGACGCCTGATCCAGCTGCAGATAGAGCTCGCCGCGGTCACGCGCGAGAAAGACGAAGCCTCGCAGCGACGCAAGGGCCTGATCGAGGAAGAGATCGGCCGCCTGAAGCGCGAGGCCGCCGACCTCGACGAGATCTGGAAGGCCGAGAAGGCCGCGGCGCAGGGATCGGCACAGCTGATGGAAGAGATCGACAAGATGCGCTTCCAGATCGAGGAGCTGAAGCGCAAGGGCGATTTCAACCGCGTCGCCGAGCTGCAGTACGGCAAGCTGCCGGAGCTCGAGCGCAAGCTGAAGGACGCGCAGGCGACCGAGTCGAAGAAGAGCGCCGAATCGGGCCGGCCGCAATTGCTGCGCACGACCGTCGGCGCCGAGGAGATCGCCGAAGTGGTCGCGCGTGCGACCGGCATCCCGGTG
>JBDTXV010000095.1:0-7575 GCA_040006015.1 Caldimonas sp. | reverse complement strand
AAGGCAACGGCCTCAAGCTGATGCGCGAGTTCTACGCCAAGTACAACATCGTCAATTTCCCCGGCGGCAACACCGGCGCGCAGATGGGCGGCTGGTTCCGCAAGGAGATCAAGTCGGTCGCCGACATGAAGGGCCTGAAGTTCCGCATCGGCGGCTTCGGCGGCAAGGTGATCGAGCGCATCGGCGGCGTGCCGCAGAACATTCCGGGCGGCGAGATCTACCAGGCCCTCGAGAAGGGCACGATCGACGCGGCCGAGTGGGTCGGTCCGTACGACGACCTGAAGCTCGGCTTCAACAAGGTCGCGCCGAACTATTACTACCCGGGTTGGTGGGAAGGCGGACCGCAGCTCGATTTCTTCATCAACAACAAGGCCTGGGAAGGTCTCTCGGCCGAGTACAAGGCGATCGTCGAGTCGGCCGCGGCGCTCGCGCACGTCGAGATGCTCGCGAAATACGACTATCGCAACCCGCAGGCGCTGAAGACGCTGGTCGGCCAGGGCGTCAAGCTGTTCCGCTTCCCGAAGGACATGATGGAAAGTTCGTTCAAGGCGGCCGGCGAGGTCTACAGCGAGTTGAACGCGAGCAACGCCGACTGGAAGAAGATCTACGCCGACTTCTCTGCCTGGCGGCGCGACGCGAACCTGTGGTTCCGCTTCACTGAAGCCGGGTTCGACGACTTCATGCAGGCCCAGAAGCTCTGACGAGAAGGCTGCAAAAGCAAACCCCGCCGCGGCGGGGTTTTTCTTTGGCGGTTCGATCGAGCGGCCGCCGGAAAAAATTGCGGCGCGGCCTGCGGATGCCGCGCCTGCGATTGCATCAAGGCTTCTTGTCGCCGTCCTTCTTGATCGACTCGAGCAGGCTCTTCATCGCGTCGTCGTCCGCCTTCGTCGTGTCGTCGGCGGCGGGCGCGCTCGCCGCGCCTGAGGGCGCCGATGCGGCCGGCTTCGCGCCCTGGCCGAAGCCGTCGGCGTTCGGAGTATCCCTCGGCGCCAGCTGCATCTGCTGGAAGGCCTTGTCGACGTCGACGGTCGGCCCCTTGCCGAGGCCGCGCGAGACCAATGTCGGGAACGCGATGATCAGCCCGATCATCAGGACCTGGATCAGCACGAACGGCACCGCGCCCCAGTAGATCTGGCCGGTCGTGACCTTCGCGATGCGCCGGTTCGTCAGCTTGTCGTCGTAGTCGTTGGTCGGCGCGACGCTGCGCAGATAGAACAGCGCGAAGCCGAACGGCGGATGCATGAACGAGGTCTGCATGTTGACCGCGAGCAGCACGCCGAACCAGACGAGGTCGATGCCGAGCTTGTCGGCGACCGGGCCGATCAGCGGGATCACGATGAACGACAGCTCGAAGAAATCGAGGAAGAACGCGAGGAAGAAGATCAGGATGTTGACGACGATCAGGAACCCGAGCTGCCCGCCGGGCAGGCTCGTCAGCAGGTGCTCGACCCAGACCGGGCCGTCGACCGCCTGGAACGACAGGCTGAACACGGTCGAGCCGATCAGGATGAACAGCACGAAGCAGGAGAGCTTCATCGTCGAATCCATCGCCTGGCGCAGCAGCCGCAGGTTCATGCGCCGGCGCACGAGCGCCATCGCTAGCGCGCCGACCGCGCCCATCGCACCGCCTTCGGTCGGCGTCGCGATGCCGAGGAAGATCGTGCCGAGAACGAGGAAGATCAGCGCCAGCGGCGGGATCAGCACGAAGGTCACTTTCTCGGCCATTCGCGAGAGCAGACCGAGCCGCAGCAGGCGGTTGACGACGGACAGCACGAAAGCGACGCCGACGCCGACGCACATCGACACGACGATCAGCTCGTCGGTCGGCGTCGAATCGGGACGGGTCTTCGCGAAAACGACTGCCGCCGCAACCGAGACGAGCACGAGCGCGGCCAGCGAGCGCAAGCCGGCGGAGCCGTCGTCCTCGCGGATCGTGCGCGCTTCCTTCGGTAGCGCCGGGACCCATTCGGGGCGGAAGAAGCTGACCGCGACCACGTACAGCAAATAGAGGCCGGTCAGCGTAAAGCCCGGGATGAACGCGCCCTTGTAGAGGTCGCCGACGCTGCGCCCGAGCTGGTCGGCGAGCACGATCAACACCAGCGACGGCGGAATGATCTGCGCCAGCGTTCCCGATGCGGCGATCACGCCGGTCGCGACGCGCCGGTCGTAGCCGTAGCGCAGCATGATCGGCAGCGAGATCAGCCCCATCGAGATCACCGAGGCCGCGACGACGCCGGTCGTCGCCGCGAGCATCGCGCCGACCAGAATCACCGCGAACGCGAGGCCGCCGCGGATCGGTCCGAACAGCTGGCCGATCGTGTCGAGCAGGTCCTCGGCCATTCCGGAGCGCTCGAGCACGAGGCCCATCAGCGTGAAGAACGGGATCGCGAGCAGCGTGTCGTTCTGCATGATCCCGAAGATGCGCAGCGGCAGCGCCTGCAGCAGCGTCTGCGGCATCAGCCCCATCTCGACGCCGACGATGCCGAAGAAGAGGCCGCAGGCACCGAGCGAGAACGCGACCGAATAGCCGAACAACAAGAAGACGATCAGGCTGCCGAACATGATCGGCGCCATGTTCGAGCCGAGGAAGTCCATCATCGCTTGCCCGCCAGCGAACCCTGCGCGCGCGCGGCGACTTCCTTCTGCAACAGGAACTCGGCGAGCTCCTCCTCGTCGGTCTTGCCTTCGGGCTTCTGCGTCGGATCGGGAATCTCCCCGCGCAGGAACGCGACCCGCTTGATCAGCTCCGAGATCGCCTGCACGCCGAGCAGCGCGAACCCGGCCGGCAGCAGCGCGAACACCGGCCAGCGGATCAGCCCGCCCGCATTCGACGAGTATTCGTTCATCACGTACGCGCGCACGACGAGCGGCACAGACAGGTGAATCACGACATAGACCAGCGGCAGCACGAAGCCGGCAAGGCCGACGACGTCGATCCAGATCTGCGTGCGCTTCGAGAAGCGTCCCGAGATCACGTCGATCTTCACGTGCCCTTGGCGCAGCATCGTGTAGCCCGCGGCGAGCAGGAACACGGCCGCGAACAGATACCACTGGATCTCGAGATAGGCGTTCGAGCTGGTGTTGAAGGCCTTGCGGACCGCGGCGTTCAGCGCGCTGATCAGCACCGCGGCGAGGACCAGCCAGGCGACCGATTTGCCGACGAATTCGCTGACCCGGTCGATCAGCCTCGAGAGTTTGAGCAAAGCTGTCACGCTGCCTCCAGGGTCCGCGCGCACCCGCGCTCGAGTGCGCGGCCGGCCGGGTCGGCAGATTCTAGTGACGGGCGTTGCGCGCCCGGCGCGGTCTAACCCTTAGCGCTCGCTGTCGACGGGTGTTGCGATGCAGCGGAGCGGCGAGCGAGGAGATCGCCCGGATTGCCCGAATGTCAGCTCGATTGCGCTGCGTGGAAGAGCTTCGCCGAGCGCGTGCCGGAGCGGCAGAAGAGCAGGATCGGTTTCGGCAGTGTCGCGAGCAGTTGCGCCAGCGCGGCCGCTTCTTCGGCCGACTGGAACGCCGGATTGACCGGCAGATACGCGTAGGCGAGGCCGGCCGCCTTGGCCTGCGCTTCGATCGCGGCACTGGTCGGCTGCGCCGGTCCGCCTTCGAGATCGGGACGGTTGTTGACGACGCTTCGGAATCCGGCGGCCGCGACGGCCGCCAGGTCGTGCGGATTCAATTGCGGCGAAGTCGAAACGTCTGCGTTGAGGCGGCTGGTCGTGAGCGTCATGGGGCGATGATCTTTCAACGGTTGAGGGCCTGCTTGACCGCGGCGGAGACGAGACTCATGTCGGCGCTGCCGGCGAGCCGGGTCTTGACTGCCGCCATCACGCGGCCCATGTCGGCCGGACCGGTCGCACCCAGCTCGGCGACGATCTTCGCGACCTCGGCCGCGATCTGTTCGCTGCCGAGGCGCTGGGGCAGATAAGCCTCGAGAACCTGGAGCTCCGCGGCTTCCTTGTCGACGAGGTCCTGACGGTTGCCGGCGGTGAACTGCGCGATCGAGTCCTTGCGCTGCTTCACGAGCTTGTCGACGATCGCGATCACCGCGACGTCGTCGAGCACGATGCGCTCGTCGACTTCGCGCTGCTTCACGGCCGCGAGCAGGCCGCGGATCGCGAGCAGGCGCGGCGCATCCTTCGCGCGCATCGCGGCCTTCATGTCTTCGGTGATCCGGTCTTTCAAGGTCATGGTTCGACGCGCTTTCGATGGGTCCGGGGGTCTTCAGAAGCGACGAAGCCCGCGGGCGGCGGGCTTCGGTCGTTCGAGCGTGTTCGGGCTCCGGTTCTTGTTCAGAACAGTTTCTTCGGCAACTGCATGCTGCGGACGCGCTTGAAGTGGCGCTTGACCGCGGCCGCCTTTTTGCGCTTGCGCTCGGCGGTAGGCTTCTCGTAGAACTCGCGTGCGCGCAGGTCGGTCAGCAGGCCGAGCTTTTCGATGGTGCGCTTGAAACGGCGCAGCGCGACGTCGAACGGCTCGTTTTCCTTGACGCGTATCGTAGTCATGTAGCAGCGAATCCTAGGGGCTGGTCGGTAAAGGATGGAATTATAGCCCGGACGCCGGGAGCGGGCAAACGACCTGAGTCCGGGATCGCTGAGGGACCTGCCGAGTTCAGGAGCCGGCGGCGACGCCCTCGGCCGTCAGTGCTCGCCCGCAGGCTGCGGCGCTGGCCCAGGCCCATTGGAAGTTGTAGCCGCCGAGCCAGCCGGTCACGTCGACGACTTCGCCGATGAAATGGAGCCCGGCCTTGCGCCGGCTCTGCAGCGACTGCGAATCGAGCTCGCGCGTGTCGACGCCGCCGGACGTGACTTCGGCCTTGCGGTAGCCCTCGGTTCCGTCGGGCGTCACGTCCCAGCGCTGCAGCTGCAGCGCCAGATCGATCAGCTCGCGGTCGCGCCACTCGGGCAATGGACGCTCGTGCGCACCGGGCAGCGGGTCGAGCCAGGCCTCGCAAAGGCGGCGCGGCATCAGCTCGGCCAGCACGCTGCCGAGCTGGCGCTGCGTCCCGTGCTTCGCGTGCAGCAGTTCGGCGGCGAGGTCCGCACCCGGCGTGCAATCGATCCGCAGCGGCAACCCGGGGCGCCAGTAGGTCGAGATCTGCAGGATCGCCGGGCCGCTGAAGCCGCGGTGCGTGAACAGCAGATCGTCTTCGAAGCGAACCCTGGCGCGCCCGCTGCCGGTTTCGATCTCGACCGGCAACGAGACGCCGGAGAGGGCGCCGAAGCGGCCGAGATGCGCGCCGTCCATCGTCAGCGGCACGAGTGCCGGACGCGTCTCGACGATGCGATGGCCGAACCGGCGCGCGAGGCGATAACCGAAGTCGCTGGCGCCGAGTTGCGGGATCGAAAGCCCGCCGGTCGCGACGACGAGTTGCCGCGCTTCGACCGGCCCGCGATCGGTTTCGATGCGAAAGCCGCTCGGCTGCTCCGCGACCTCGGCGACCGCACACGGTTGCCAGCGCACGACGCCGCCGCGCTCGCATTCGTCGAGCAGCATCGCGATGATCGCGTTGCTCGAACCGTCGCAGAAGAGCTGCCCCTTGTGCTTCTCGTGCCACGGGATTCGGTGCCGGTCGACCAGCGCGATGAAGTCCTGCGCGCCGTAGCGCGCCAGCGCCGAGCGGCAGAAGTCGGGATTTGCCGACGCGAAGTTCGCGGCCGAGGCGTCTCGGTTGGTGAAGTTGCAGCGTCCGCCGCCCGAGATCCGGATCTTCTCGGCGACCTTCGCCGCATGGTCGATCAACAGCACTCGGACGCCGCGCTGGCCGGCGATCGCCGCGCAATGCAGACCCGCCGCACCGGCGCCGACGACGATCGCGTCGACGGTCAGCATCGGGTCGCGCGTGGCCGTTCGGCGGGGTCCCTCTCGCGCTTTCGCATCGTCCGCTTCAGGCGCTGCGTTCGTTCGAGGCCGGCTGCGCCAGCGCGGCGAGCGCACGCACGAGGCATTCGACCTGGCGCGTCAGCGGCGGCGGCGCCGGCTTTTCGCCGCTGACCACCGACTGGATATAGAGCGCGGTCGTCGCCGCATCGTGGCTGCGCGGCAGCAGCGGCAGCGCGGTCAGCACGCCGTCCTGCGCGGCGCGCGACAGGTCGGCGCGCAGCTCGCCGCCGACGTAGACATCGAGCTTCGGGTCGCGGCGCGGATCGGCGACCGGCTCGCCTTCGGTGCCGCGCATCAGCAGTGCGTTCGCGCCGATCTGGCCGAGGAAGCCGTGCAGCAGCGCGGCGTAATCCGGATGCGTGAAGTTGACGATGCGCAGCGCCGCGACCGTGTGGCAGGGCATCAGCAGCTTCGCGATCGTGTGCCCCGAATTGCGCAGTCCGATCACGCGGCGCACGTCGAGCAGCCGGGCCAGCGGCGGGCAGAGCGCTTCGGTGCGCATGAAGACCGGTTCGTGCCGGTCCCAGGCGTGCCCGATCTCGGCCGCATCGGTCGCGAACGGCAGGCCGAGATCGCGAAAGATCGCCGCGGTCGTGACGCGGCCGGCATCGTGCTCGGGACCGTGGACCAGCACGTCGATGCCTTCCTGCGTCAGCAGCAGCGCGAGCAGCGCGGTCAGGTTCGGCAGCTTGCGCGCGCCGTTGTACGACGGCAGCACGACGGTCGGACGCCGTGTCGGCACGACGAGGCAGCGCTGATGCACGGCGTCGAGAAAGCCGGCGAGCTCGGCGATCGATTCCCCCTTGATCCGCATCGCGATCGCGAACGCGCCGATCTCGAGGTCGCTGACCTGGCCATCGAGCACCTCGCTCATCAGCTCGTGGGCCTGCACCCGACCGAGCGAGCGAGCGCCGTCCTTGCCGCGGCCGATCTCCCGAATGTGGTGCGCGATCGTCATGCAAGGTCTTTCCGCCGGATTCGTCGAGGCTCCGGCTTTGCAATTTTCAGGCCCGCGGCGGCGGCGTGCTCCGCGCAGGTCACGCGCCGCGCCGGCGTCAGGGCGATGCGGCGATCTGCCGCGGCGCGGCGTTCAGGTCGCCGCGACGCGGCGGCGCGGAAGGCGCCCGCGGATCGCCGAGACGAGCGGCCACAGCAGCAGCACGATCGCGAGCCCGGCGATGCTGCCGACCAGCGGATTGGACCAGAAGATCGCGAGGCTGCCCTGCGACAGCAGCATCGACTGGCGGAAGCTCGCCTCGGCCATGTCGCCGAGAACGAGTGCGAGCACCATCGGCGCGAGCGGATATTTCAGCTTCTTGAAGAAGTAGCCGACGACGCCGAAGACCAGCATCATCTGCACGTCGAACATCGAGCTGTGGACCGTGTAGGCGCCGATCGCGCAGATCACGATGATGACCGGCGCGATCACCGAGAACGGGATGCGCAGGATCGCGGCCCAGAACGGCACCGTCGTCAGCACGACGATGAGGCCGACGATGTTGCCGAGGTACATCGATGCGATCAGGCCCCAGACGAAATCCTTCTGCTCGATGAAGAGCATCGGGCCCGGCTGCAGACCCCAGATCAGCAGGCCGCCGAGCAGCACCGCCGCGGTCGGCGAGCCGGGAATGCCGAGAGTCAGCATCGGCAGCAGCGCCGAGGTGCCGGCCGCATGGGCCGCGGTCTCGGGCGCGA
>JBDTXV010000094.1:0-7598 GCA_040006015.1 Caldimonas sp. | reverse complement strand
TGGTACTGGCACTTCGTCGACGTCGTCTGGCTCGGCCTCTACGTCGTCGTCTACTGGCTGTAGCGCGCCCGGCCGCGTCTCGCGACTCGGGCGCCGCGCGGTCACCGGCCGATCGGAATGCCGGTCGGGTGGATCCAGCCGAGCTGGTAACTGATCAGGATGAGCGCGAACAGCAGGATCGAGAGGCCGACGCGGACTGCGAGCGCGCGCATCATCGCCGCGCTCTTCGGCTTGCCCTCGCGACCACCGCGCAACATGAAGACGCCTGCGAGCCCGAGGGCGCCGAGGATGCCGACGAACGCGATCACGATCAGGACTTTCATCTGGGCCGATTATCGGCGCCGGCCGTGCGATCCGGGGCGCTGGGGACACTGATCGCGACCGCGTCGCGCCGGCGCTCCGGCTGGGTGCTGCTCGCGACCGTCGTCGGCGTCGCGGCGACCTTGCGTCTGGGCTTCTGGCAGCTCGATCGGGCCGCGCAGAAGATCGCGATCCAGACCCGGATCGACGCGCGCCGGACGCTTCCGGTTGTCGACGCGGCCGGGCTCGCATCGACCGCTGATACGGCGGCCGGGCAGCACTATCGCCGCGCCGCGCTGCGTGGAAGCTGGCTCGCTGACCGCACCGTGTTCCTCGACAACCGGCAGATGCACGGCGTACCCGGCTTCTATGTCGTCACGCCGTTGCGCCTCGAGGGCCGCAGCGAGGCGGTGCTGGTGCAGCGCGGCTGGGTCGCGCGCAGCTTTACCGATCGCAGCGCGCTGCCGCCGATCCCGACGCCGGCGGGTCCGATGCAGATCGAAGGCCTGATCGCCCCGCCGCCGTCGCGGCTGTACGACTTTGCGCCCGCCGCGAGCGGGCCGATCCGGCAAAATCTCGACCTCGACGCGTATGCGCGCGAAGCGCGCACGCCGCTGTTGCCGCTATCGGTGCTGCAAAGCGAGTCGCCAGCGACAGCCGGCGACGGCATGCGCCGCGAGTGGCCGCTCCCCGCGCTCGATTTTCAAAAGCACTACGGTTATGCGTTCCAGTGGTTCGCGCTGGCCGCGTTGATGACGGGTCTCTATGTCTGGTTCCAACTCCTCCGGCCCGGTCGGCGCGATGACTGAAGACCTGTCGGCGCTGACGTTGACCGTGCACACGCCGCCGGCTCCCGAAGTCGATGCGGTCTCGCGGCGCACCGCGAGCGGCCGCCTGCGGATGCTGCTGGTGCTGCTCGTCTGCGCGGCCCCGGTCGTCGCGTCGTACATCGCCTACTTCGTGATCCGGCCCGAGCGCCGCAACAACTACAGCGAGCTGATCGCGCCGCCGCGGCCGCTGCCGGCCGGGTCGACGTTCACCGACCTGCAGGGCCATCCGGTCGCTGCCGGCACGCTGAAGGGCCAGTGGCTGCTCGTCGTCGTTGCGGGCGGCGCGTGCGATGCGATTTGCGAGCGGCATCTGTGGATCCAGCGCCAGTTGCGCGAATCGCTCGGCCGCGACAGCGATCGCGTCGACAAGGTCTGGCTGATCGACGATGCCGCCGCGCCGCGGCGCGAGACGCTCGACGCGGTGCGCGAGGGCAGCGCACCGGCGACCGTGCTGCGCGCGCCGCCCGCAACGATCGCGCGCTGGCTCGAGCCGGCGCCCGGCGCGCGAATCGAGGACCACATCTACATCGTCGATCCGCGCGGCGAATGGATGATGCGTGTGCCGCGCGACCCGGACCCGGCGCGTCTGAAGCGCGACATCGAGAAACTGCTGCGCGCCTCGACCGGCTGGGACCGCCCCGGGCGATGAGCCCGACCGCCGCGTACGACCTCGCGCCGCTCGCCGCGATCCTCGCGGTCGGCGCGGCGCTGGCGCTGGCCCCGCTCGCCTGGGTTTGGACCCGCGAGCACCATCCGACGTCCGAAAGCCGGCTGCGCGCGCTGACCTGGGCGACGCTGTTCCTGACCTTCGACCTCGTGCTGTTCGGCGCGTTCACGCGGCTGACCGATTCCGGTCTCGGCTGCCCCGACTGGCCCGGTTGCTATGCGAAGGCGAGCCCGCTCGGCGCGGCCGCGCACATCGATGCCGCGCAGCTTGCGCTGCCGACCGGCCCGGTCACGCATTCAAAGGCCTGGATCGAGATGGCGCACCGCTACCTCGCGACCGCGGTCGGCGCATTGGTCACGCTGCTCGCGGCGTTGAACTGGATCGGAGCACGGCGCGGCCACGCGGCGGCGGCGCCGCGATGGGCGGCGCTGACGCTGCTCTGGGTCTGCCTGCAAGGCGCATTCGGTGCCTGGACCGTGACGATGAAGCTCTACCCGGCGATCGTCACGCTGCATCTGCTCGGCGGCATCGGCTTGCTGGTGCTGCTCGCGGTGCAGACCCAGATCGCCGAACCGAAGGCGCTCGCGCTGCCGCGGCCGCTCGTTCGCGCGGTCTGGCTGGTCGCACTGCTCGCCGTCGCGCAGATCGCGCTCGGCGGCTGGGTCAGCACCAATTACGCGGTCCTCGCGTGCCGCGACTTTCCGACCTGCCAGGGCCTGTGGTGGCCGCCGATGGACTTCGCGCAGGGTTTCCGTCTGCGCCGCGAGCTCGGCCAGGGCGCCGACGGCGCCTACCTGCCGTTCGCGGCGCTGACCGCGATCCATCTCGCGCACCGGATCGGCGCGGCGATCCTGCTCGCGGCGTTCGCGCTGCTGGCGTGGAGGCTCGCGCGCAGCACGAGCGCCGAGCCCCGGCGCTGGGGCTGGGTGCTCGTCGGCATCGGCCTCTGGCAGCTCGCGACCGGGGTCGGCAATGTCGTGCTCGGCTGGCCACTCGCGGCCGCGGTCGGCCATACCGGCGGCGCCGCGGCGCTCGCGTTGGCGTTGGCGTTGCTGCTCGCACGGGCGCGTGTCGCGCGGCGCAGCGCGCCGGCGCCGCGCCGCGTTGCCGTGTCGGCAAAGGCCGCTTCGTAGAATGCAGGGCTCGCGCGCCATGTCCGAAACCCTCATCGATCCCCGTCCGCGCAGCGTGTCGCTGCAGACTCGCCTGCGCCAGTTCTATGCGCTGACGAAGCCGCGCGTGGTCCAGCTGATCGTGTTCTGCGCGGTGATCGGGATGCTGCTCGCATCGCCGGCGTTGCCGGACTGGAAGGTCGCCGTCGCGGCGACCGCCGGCATCTGGCTCGTCGCGGCGGCCGCGGCGGCGTTCAACTGTCTGGTCGAGCAGCGCATCGATGCGCGGATGCGGCGCACCGCGTGGCGCCCGTCGGCGACCGGCGAGCTGACGACGCCGAGCACCCTCGCATTCTCGGCGCTGCTGTTTCTCGGCGGCAGCGTGCTGCTCTACGTCGCCGTCAATCCGCTGACGATGTGGCTGACGTTCGCGACCTTCGTCGGCTATGCGGTGATCTACACGGTGCTGCTGAAGCCGCTGACGCCGCAGAACATCGTGATCGGCGGCGCGTCGGGTGCGATGCCGCCGGTGCTCGGCTGGGCCGCGATGCGCGGCGAGGTCGGCCCCGAAGCCTGCGTGATGTTCCTGATCATCTTCCTGTGGACGCCGCCGCATTTCTGGGCCCTCGCGCTGTACCGCGCCGACGACTATCGCAAGTCCGGCCTGCCGATGTTGCCGATCACGCACGGCAACGAATTCACGCGGCTGCATGTCTTCCTGTACACGCTGGTGCTGTTCGCGGCGACGTTGCTGCCCTTCATCGACGGCATGAGCGGCGTGATCTACCTCGGCGCCGCGGTCGTGCTCGGCGGCATGTTCTCGGGCTACGCGTGGAAGCTGTGGCGCCGCTATTCGGACGAGCTCGCACGGCGCACGTTCCGCTTCTCGATCGTCTACCTCGCGGCGCTGTTCGCGGCGCTGCTGGTCGACCACTACCTGAGCCCGCTGCTGTGAACGCGTTGCGGCGCCGCCTGCTCCTCGCGTCGGCGGCGTTCGTCGCCGGCTGCGATCGCTTCGCGGCGCCGTCGGCGCGCCCGCAGTTCCATGCGACCGACATCACCGGCGCCGACTTCGGACGCAACCTCGCGCTGCCCGACCTCGACGGGCGCATGCGCACGCTCGACGACTTCAAGGGCAAGGTCACGGTCCTCTTTTTCGGCTACACGCAGTGCCCCGACGTCTGTCCGACGACGATGGCCGAGCTCGCGCAGGTGAAGAAGTCGCTCGGCGCCGACGGTGCGCGCGTCCAGGGCGTCTTCGTGACGGTCGATCCGGAGCGCGACACGCCGGCGCTGCTGAAGAGCTACGTCGCCAGTTTCGACCCGAGCTTCGTCGCGCTGCGCGGCACGCCGGAACAGACCGCCGCCGCGGCGAAGGAATTCAAGGTCTTCTACGCGAAGGTCGACGGCAAGGCGCCAGGCAGCTACACGATCGACCACACCGCGGCGTCGTACGTTTTCGACCGCGATGCGAAGCTGCGCCTTTTCGTTCGCTACGGCAGCGGCGCCGAAGCGCTCGCCGACGATCTGAAGGCGCTGCTGAAGACCGGCTGAAGCGCCGCGCGGCGCGAAAAGAAAAACGGCCCCGCAGGGCCGTCTTTCGCGAGGAGCGTGGTCGCTCAGGCGCTCTCGGCCAAGGCCTTGCGCATCTTCTTCATCGCCGCGACCTCGATCTGGCGGATCCGCTCGGCGCTGACGCCGTACTCGCCGGCCAGGTCGTGCAGCGTCATGCCGCCCGAGCTGTCGTCGTTGACCTTGAGCCAGCGCTCCTCGACGATCCGTCGGCTGCGAGCGTCGAGCGCGTCGAGCGCCAGGGCGATGCCGTCGACCGCCAGCCAGTCGCGCTTCTTCGCCTCGAGCACCCGCGTCGGCTCGGAGGCGTCGTCGGCCAGGTAGGCGATCGGCGCATAGCTCTCCTCGCCGTCATCGGTCTGCGGCTCGAGCGCGACGTCGCCGCCCGAGAGCCGGGTTTCCATCTCCAGCACTTCCTCGCGCTTGACGTTCAGCGTGCGGGCGAGCATGTCGACCTCGGCTTGCGTCAGGGTCGAGCGGTGCGTGTCGTGGTCGGCGGCGTCTTCCTTCAGGCTCTGCTTCATCGAGCGCAGGTTGAAGAACAGCTTGCGCTGGGCCTTGGTCGTCGCGACCTTGACCATGCGCCAGTTCTTCAGGATGTACTCGTGGATCTCGGCCTTGATCCAGTGCATCGCATAGCTGACGAGGCGCACGCCCTGTTCCGGGTCGAAGCGCTTCACGGCCTTCATCAGGCCGACGTTGCCTTCCTGGATCAGGTCGCCGTGCGGCAGCCCGTAGCCGAGGTATTTGCGCGAGATCGAGACGACCAGGCGCAGGTGCGACAGCACCAGCTTTCCGGCCGCGTCGAGGTCGCCGTGCTCGCGCAGCCGGCGTGCATGGCCGACTTCTTCCTCCAGCGTCAGCAGCGGGATGCGATTGACGGCGGTGATGTAGGCGTCGAGGTTTCCGAGCGACGGAACCAGCCCCCAGGGGTCGCGAACGGTCAGTGCAGCGGTTTTGTTCATCAGCATCAGATAAGGGAAAACCCTTTTTGTTCCGCAAATCTTAGCACTCGAGCGTCGAGAGTGCTGATCGGCCGGTGAAGCGCTCTCGAGGCCGCTCGACGCCCGGTACAGCAGCCGATTTAGCATTTGGGATGCCCGGCTCGGCGGCCCGCTTGGACGCCTCTGGCGGCCCGTCAGTTCCGCCGGCGATTTCGGAGCGCAGAGGGCCGCGACAATCGCCGGATGAGCCTCGCCCGTCGCGAATTCCTGCAGGTCCTGGCGCTCGCGGCCGCGTCCGGCATTGCGCTGGAAAGTCCGGCGCTGCTGGCCGCGAACGCGCCGGCCGCCGAGCGCCTTTACGACGTGGCGCCCTTCGGCAATGTCGGTTTCCTCCATTTCACCGACTGCCACGCGCAATTGCTGCCGGCGCACTTTCGCGAGCCGAGCGTCAACCTCGGGGTCGGCGCAGCGTTCGGCCGTTCGCCGCATCTGGTTGGCGAGCAGCTGTTGCGGGCCTACGGCCTCGCTCCGGGGACGCGGACGGCGCACGCCTTCACGGATCTCGATTTCGAGGCCGCCGCCCGCGCCTACGGGCGCCTCGGCGGCTTCGCGCATCTCGCGACCCTGGTCAAGCGCTTGCGCGCATCCCGGCCCCATGCGCTGCTGCTCGACGGCGGCGACACCTGGCAGGGCTCGGCGACCGCGCTCTGGACGCGCGGGCAGGACATGATCGACGCCGCGAACCTGCTCGGCGTCAATGCGATGACCGGGCATTGGGAGTTCACGTACGGCGCCGAGCGCGTCCGGCGCGTTGTCGAGACCGACCTGAAGGGCAGAGTCGCGTTCCTCGCGCAGAACGTCAGGACCACCGACTTCGGCGACCCGGTCTTCGAGCCGTACGCGCTGCGCCGGATGAACGGCATTACGGTCGCGGTGATCGGCCAGGCGTTCCCGTACACGCCGATCGCGAACCCGCGCTATTTCGTCCCCGACTGGACCTTCGGGATCCAGGAGGAAAGCTTGCAGAAGATCGTCGCCGAGGTCCGCGCAAAGGGCGCGCAGGCGGTCGTGCTGCTCTCGCACAACGGCATGGACGTCGACCTGAAGCTCGCTGCTCGCGTCAGCGGCATCGACGCGATCCTCGGCGGCCACACCCACGACGCGGTGCCGGTGCCGACGATCGTCGCCAATCGCGGCGGCCAGACGCTGGTCACGAACGCCGGCTGCAACGGCAAGTTTCTCGGCGTGCTCGATCTCGACGTGCGCGGTGGCCGGGTCCAGGATTTCCGCTACCGGCTGCTGCCGATCTTCGCGAACCTGTTGCCGGCCGACCGCGAGATGCAGGCGCAGATCGAGCGCTCGCGCGCGCCGTTCATCGAGCGCCTCGTCGAGCCGCTCGGCACGAGCGCCGGGCTGCTCTACCGGCGCGGCAATTTCAACGGCAGCTGGGACCAGTTGATCGTCGATGCGATTCTCGACGTCAAAGGCGTCGAGATCGCGTTCTCGCCGGGCTTCCGCTGGGGCACGACCTTGCTGCCCGGCGAGACGATCACGCGCGAACGGATGATGGATCAGCTCGCGATCACGTATCCGTATGCGACAGTGACCGAGATCAGCGGCGCGACGATCAAGACGATCCTCGAGGACGTCGCCGACAACCTGTTCAACCCGGACCCGTATTACCAGCAAGGCGGCGACATGGTGCGGGTCGGCGGCCTCGAGTACGTCTGCGCGCCGCACGCCGCGGCCGGCGCGCGCATTTCCGGGATGCGCCTGCGCGGCCGTCCGCTCGAAGCCGACAGGATCTACAAGGTCGGCGGCTGGGCGCCGGTCGGCGAAGGCGTGCGCGGCGAGCCGATCTGGGACGTCGTCGAGACCTGGCTGCGCAGCAAGGTCACCGTGCCGCCGCGCCGGCCGTATCGCCCGGAACTGCTCGGCGCCGCCGGCGATCCGGGGTTCGACCCGGAATGATCCGCCGGGCCGCCTGCTGCGGCGGCTCTCAGACGTTGAACAGGAAGTTCAGCACGTCGCCGTCCTTGACGAGGTAGTCCTTGCCCTCGGCGCGCATCTTGCCCGCCTCCTTCGCGCCCTGTTCGCCGCCGCAAGCGATGAAATCGTCGAACGCGATCGTCTGCGCGCGGATGAAGCCGCGCTCGAAGTCGGTGTGGATCAC
>JBDTXV010000093.1:0-7604 GCA_040006015.1 Caldimonas sp. | reverse complement strand
AGAAGAAACTGACGATCCAGGCGCTCGACGAGATCACCGAGCAGATCCAGCGCTATCTGCTGGTCCAGGTCTTCACGAGCCTGCTGGTCGCGGTCGCGACGTGGCTGTGCTTTCTGTGGATCGGCGTGCAGCATGCGGCGGTGTGGGGCCTCGTCGCCGGCATGCTGAATTTCGTTCCGTACGTCGGCTCGATCGTCTTCACTGCCGCGTCGGCGATGGTCGGGCTGATGCAGTTCGGCAATCTCGAATCGGCGCTGCTGATCGCCGGCGTTTCGCTCACGCTGCACACGATATCGGGCTACGTGCTGACGCCGTGGCTGACGAGCCGGGCGAGCCGGATGAATGCGGTCACCGTCTTCGTCGGCGTGCTCGCGTGGGGCTGGCTCTGGGGCGTGTGGGGTCTGCTGCTCGGCGTGCCGATCCTGATGGTCGTCAAGGCCGTCTGCGACCGCGTCGAAAATCTGAAGCCGCTCGGCGAACTGCTCGGCAGCTGACGCCTTCGGACCGTTCGCGGATCAGTGCGCGGTCGGTGCCGGACCGGCTCCCGGCGTTGCGTTGACGACCTCGCGGTGCATCGGCGCGAGGCGCGCGAGCAAGCGGTTCTGGACCCGGAACGCGATCCCCTGCGCATCCATCGCCTGCTGCATCAGCTCGACCAGCGCGTTGAAATGCGCCTTCGTGACATCGATGCCGGCATGCGCGGTCTTCATGTCCTTGCCTCTGTAGACGCACGGGCCGCCCGAAACCTCGCACAGCTGCGCGACCAGCTCGGCCTTGAAATGGACGAGGTCGACGTCGTCGAACATCGAACCGGTGCGCGGATCGGCGACGAGTCGCCGGGTCAGGTCGTCGACCAGCGCGACGAGGCTGGGCTGGCCGCCGAGCGCCTCGTATAGCGCAGAGTCGGCCGGCCCGCGTGCGGCGACTTCGGCACCGTCGGCCCAGCCGGTCGGAACGACGGCGAGGCAGCAGCTGGCCGCGAGGGCGATGCGGGCGATGAAACGGGACGATGCGGTCATGTCGATTCCTTGGTCGATCAATAGGCGAGCTGCGTCGACAGGTAGAGCGCGCGCTGGCGCTCATGGCCGACGATGTTGCCGAGGTCGGCCCACGCCGCGGTCAACGAGAAGTGCTTGTTCGGCGCCCACGCGACGAAGAGGTCCTTCCAGTCGTCTTCGCGGAACGCGCTGCCGGCGAATGCGAGGTTGTCCGGCTTCGCGCGGTATTCGAAACCGACCGCGACATTGCGCCGCAGCAGCAGCGCGAGCGACGCCTCGGGCTCGAGGCTGTAGCGGTTCTTGTCGGCGCTGCCGAAGCCGAGCAGGCCGTTCTGGTTCGCGCGCGTCGCGCGCAACGTGCCGTTGACGAGAATGCCCTGCGCGAGAAAGAGCTTCGTCGCGCTGGCATAGAAGTCGGCGCCGTTGCGCTTCGCACCGGCGCCGTCGAGAACACCGCCGACGGCTGCGCCGGGATTCAGATGCTTCCATTCGGCGCCGAGCGCGATCTGCGGCATAAGCCGGTCCGAATCGAGCACCGCGTCGCCGGCGACACGCCATTTGACGCCGACGATGTCGAGGCGCAGCGTCGATCCCGGCACGACCGCGCCGGCATTGAATTCCTGGCGCGCGAGCGAAACCTCGACGCGGTCGCGATATGAGACCGCGGCACCGTAGCCGGTCAGCGCGTAGTCCTGCGTGACGATGCGGGTCAGATGCGCGGTCGCGCCGACCTCGCCGTCGGTCGCATAGCTGCCGGTCACGGCCCACGGCACGAGGCCGCCGCCGGCCGCGCCGTCGATGCTGCTGACGCCGCCGGTCAGCAGCAGCTTGCCGCTGCCCGGAACGAGATGCAAGCCGTCCTGCGCGTGGACCGCGCTGCAGGCACAGAGACCAAGGACGGCGGCGAGGCGTCGCAGATCGCGACGACGAAACGGGAATGACATGACGGCGCCCGGAGCTGGGTGTGAAGGGAGGTCGTCGGGCGCGTCGTTTCGTTGCGATGCGGGCGCCTGCACACCGAAGAGTTTCGGCGGCCGGCGAGCGGCGCGATCGATCGAATAAAGGCCCTGCCGCCGCCATTTCGCGCCGCCGACGGACGCGCCGCCTCAAGTTCGCGCGGCCGGCGCCGATAGCTCCGGGGACGGATCCGTCGATCCTGGGCCTGCCCCGTACCGATTGCGCACCATGCACCGATTCCTTGCGGTCGTCCCGGCCCTCGCCGCCGGCCTCTTTGCCGCCGGCGTGTCCGCCGCGACGCTGACCGCCCGCGTCGTCGACAAGACCGGCAAGCCGCTCGCAGGCGCGGTCGTGATGCTCGAACCGGTCGGCGCCGGACTTCCGGTCAAGCCGATGACCGGGATCGAGATCTCGCAGATCCGGAAGAAGTTCGATCCCGACGTCACCGTCGTCACGGTCGGCACCGCGGTCACGTTCCCGAATCGCGACACGGTGCGTCACCATGTCTATTCGTTCTCGTCGGCGAAGACCTTCGAGCTGAAGCTCTACGCCGGCACGCCGAGCACGCCGGTCGTCTTCGACAAGCCCGGCATCGCGGTGATCGGCTGCAACATCCACGACCGGATGACGGCGTGGGTCGTCGTCGTCGACACGCCGCTGTACGCGCGCAGCGCGGCCGACGGAAGCGCCCGGCTCGAAGGCGTCGGCGCCGGCAACTACCGCTTGCGCGCCTGGCACCCGGCGCTGCCGGCCGACGCGCCGCCGCCGTCGATCGCGGCCAGCGTCGCCGCGGCCGATCTCGAGCAGTCGATCCGTCTCGACGACGTCGGAGCCGCCGAATGACGGCCGTCCGGGACTGGCTGCAGCGTTCGATGGGCGCACGCCTCGTCGCGCTCTTTCTCGGCCTGCTGCTCGCGGTGCAAGTCACGACCTTCGCGGCCTTGCGTGCGAGCCTCTCCGACCATGCCCACAACGAGTTGCCGGCACGGCTCGAGGTCGGCGACCGCGTGCTGCAGAGCCTGCTCGACCAGCGCGCGCAGAAGCTGATCGAAGGAGCGCGACTGCTCGCCGCCGACTACGGCTTCCGCGCAGCGCTCGGCTCGAACGACGCCGAGACGATCGTCTCGGCGCTCGAAAACCACGGCACCCGGATCGGCGCGACCGAATCGGCGCTGCTGTCGACCGATTTCCAGCTGCGCGCGCGCACGTCGAAACACCGCGCCGATCTCGAATCGCTGGTTTCGCGTCTCGCGCCGCAGGCCGCGAAGAACGGCAACTCCAGCACCGTCGCAGTGCTCTCGGGCGTGCCGCACCAGGCGGTGCTGGTCCCGGTCAAGGCGCCGGTCACGGTCGGCTGGGTCCTGATGGCCTTTCCGCTCGATGCGCGTCTGGCGAGCGACATGCATAGCCTGTCGACCTTGAACGTCACGCTGCTGGCGCGATCGAAGGGCAGCTCGCCGTGGACGGTCCGCCTGACGAACCTGCCGCCGGAGCGCGCGGCGGAGATCGCCGGCTCGGCCTGGGCGCTGCCGCAGGCCGCCGGGATGGCGTCGATCGACGTCGACGGCGAGGAGCTCGGCGTGCGACCGAAATGGCTGAGCCGCGGCGACGGTGCGGCCGACGGTGCCGCCGTCGTCGCGCTGATCTCGCTGTCGGTCGACGATGCGATCCGCCTGCCGTCGGATCTGCAGATCGCGCTGCTCGCGATCACGCTGCTCGGCTTCATCGCGTTCGGCTGCGGCAGCGTCTTCGCGGCGCGGCGCGTGACCCTGCCGATCCAGTCGCTCGCCGCGGCGGCCGAGCGCCTCGGCGCCGGCGACTTCGTCACGCCGATCGACGGCGCGACGCGCAGCGACGAGATCGGCGGCCTCGCGAAATCCTTCGAGCGGATGCGCATCGACGTCGCCGAGAAGCAGGACCAGGTCCGCCAACTCGCCTACTGGGACAGCCTGACCGGGCTGCCGAACCGGGTCCAGTTCCGCCAGGCCGTGCACGACGCGATCGCGGCCGCCGAGCCCGATGCACACATCGCGGTGATCATGCTCGACCTCGATCGCTTCAAGAACGTCAACGACGTGCTCGGCTATCACTTCGGCGACCTGCTGCTCGCGCGCGTCGCCGAACGTCTGACCGAGCAGTCGGTGCGCACCGGCGACATGATCGCCCGCCTCGGCGGCGACGAGTTCGCGGTGCTGCTGCGCAGCGGCGACGCGTCGCTCGGCCTCGCGGTCGCGCAACGCATCGAGCGCTCGTTCGATGCGCCGCTGGTGCTGCAGGAACACACCGTCGACATGCGCGCGAGCATCGGCGTCGCCTGCTGGCCCGAGCACGCCGCCGATGCAAGCGTGCTGGTCAACCGCGCCGAGCTCGCGATGTACGCGGCGAAGCGCCGCTCCAATGGCGCGCTGCTGTACGAGCCGGCGATCGATGTCGGCAGCGCCGGCACGCTGACCTTGCTGACCGAGTTGCGCCAGGCGGTGGAGCGGCGCGAGCTGCGCCTCTATCTGCAGCCGAAGCTCGCGCTCGACAGCGGCGCCCTCGTCGGCGCCGAGGCGCTGGTGCGCTGGCAGCACCCGGAGCGCGGCCTGGTGCCGCCGGTGCAGTTCATTCCGTTCGCCGAGCAGACCGGCTTCATTCGCGTGATCACGCTGTGGATCTTCGAGGAGGCCGTGCGCCACTGGACTCTGCTGCACGGGCTCGGCCTCGACCTGCAGCTTTCGGTCAACCTGTCGACGCGCGACCTGCTCGATCCGGAGCTGCCGCAGAAATTCGAGGCGCTGTGCGATGCGCACGGCGCACCGACGAGCACGTTCTGTCTCGAGATCACCGAGAGCGCGATCATGGAAGAGCCGCAGCGCGCGCTGGCGATCCTCGAGCGGCTCAGCGCGGCCGGCTTCCGTCTCTCGATCGACGATTTCGGCACCGGCTATTCGTCGCTCGCCTACCTGAAGCGGCTGCCGGTCGACGAGCTGAAGATCGACCAGTCCTTCATCCGCAACATGAAGACCGACGCGAGCGACGCGATGATCGTGCGCTCGACGATCGACCTCGCGCACAACCTCGGCCTGACGGTCGTCGCCGAAGGCGTCGAGACCGCGCAGGTCTGGGACCTGCTGCGCGACCTGCACTGCGACGAGGCGCAGGGTTACTACATGGGTCGACCGATGCCGGCCGACGAGGTGTCGGGCTGGTCGGAGCGCTGGAGCGCGTCGCGGCGGCGTGCCGCCGAACCGACGGCCTCGATGCGGCTGCATTGAGTCGAGCTGAACGGCCGCGTCGCGGCCCGGTCGGAGCGGGAAGGCCGCGCTGCGGCAGGAGCGATGAAGCCTCGCGGGCCGCAGCGGCCCGCGAATCTCAGCCCATCGCCAGGCAGGCGCCTTGGTAGACCAGCAGCAGCAGCGCGGTGACGCCGACGTTCGCGACCAGATGCGCGCGGCCCTGGCCGATGTGAACGCCGAAGCGCACGCTGAGGCAACCCCAGAGGATCACCAGCAGCGCGGCGCCGGCATCGACCCGGCTCATGTGATGGCCGAACGCGGCCGCGCCGCCGAGGCAGGCGAGCCAGACACCGATGCCCATGATCGTGGCCGCGGTGATTTCATTGAACGAAGGCTTGCGCAGCTCGATGCCGAAGAACGTCATGGTGAAACCTAAATGAGCAGGGGGTTGAAAGAGGCGCTGGAATTGTTGCAAGCGTAGTGCCACCGGACCAGAGCAAGGCCCGGATCAAGCGCCGAAATCGCGGGCAATTCGCACGCTGAACGTCGGCTTCGACGAAGGTCGATCCGACCGGCCGCCGGCGCGCGCCGCGCCGGGCGCGCGCGGATCACATCGGCCTCCGCGTTGCGTCGGGGCGCGCGCGCAACGCTGCGCAAACCCCTGATGGCAGCGCACCAGCCCCGGGCTTACGATCGATCCGTTCGTGCGGTCACGTGGTGCGCGGCAGCCCGGTTCGGGGCGCGCGGGAAAGGATTCGTTGCAAGCCACCGATGTTCACAATCCCGACTACTTCCACAAGGTGGTCGACTGCCAGTGGGCATGCCCCACCCACACGCCGGTTCCCGAATACATCCGCCTGATTGCGGCGGGTCGCTACACCGACGCGTACATGGTGAACTGGGAATCGAACGTCTTCCCGGGCATCCTCGGCCGAACCTGCGACCGGCCCTGCGAGCCGGCCTGCCGGCGCGGCCGCGTCGAGGAGGCGCAGGCCGAGAAGCCGGAACCAGTCGCGATCTGCCGCCTGAAGCGCGTCGCCGCCGACTACAAGGACGACATCACCGGGCAGCTGCCGCGTCTGGTTGCCGCGAAGAACGGCAAGCGCATCGCCTGCGTCGGCGCCGGGCCGGCGGCGCTGACGGTCGCGCGCGACCTCGCACCGCTCGGCTACGAAGTCGTCGTGTTCGACGGCGATGCGAAGGCCGGCGGCATGATCCGCTCGCAGATCCCGCGCTTCCGGCTGCCCGAAGAGGTGATCGACGAGGAGACCGGCTACGTGTTGCGGCTCGGCGTCGAATTCCGCGGCGGGACCCGGATCGACTCGATGCGCGCTCTGCTCGGCGAAGGCTGGGACGCGGTCTTCGTCGGCTCGGGCGCGCCGCGCGGCCGAGACCTGTCGATCCCGGGTCGCAGCGAGGCCGCCGCGAACGTCCACATCGGCATCGACTGGCTCGCGTCGGTCTCGTTCGGCCACGTCACCGCGATCGGCAGGCGCGTGATCGTGCTCGGCGGCGGCAATACCGCGATGGACTGCTGCCGCAGCTCGAAGCGCCTCGGCGGCAGCGACGTCAAGGTGATCGTGCGTTCGCCGTTCGACGAAATGAAGGCGTCGCCGTGGGAGAAGGAAGACGCGATCCACGAGGGTATCCCGATCCTCGACTGCCTGGTGCCGAAGGCCTTCCTGCACACCGACGGCAGGCTGACCGGGATGAGCTTCGACAAGGTCCGCGCGGTCCGCGACGAGAACGGTCGGCGCCAGCTCGTCTCGACCGGCGAGCCCGAGCAGGTCTTCGAGTGCGACGACGTGCTCGTCGCGGTCGGCCAGGAGAACGCGTTTCCGTGGATCGAGCGCGACACCGGCGTCGCGTTCGACGAGTGGGGCATGCCGGCGCTGAACCCGGTGACCCTGCAGTCGAGCCTGCCGCGCGTCTTCTTCGGCGGCGATGCGGCGCTCGGCCCGAAGAACATCATCTGGGCCGTCGCGCAGGGCCATGCCGCGGCGATCTCGATCGACAAGTTCCTGCACGGCGAAGACGTCGCGGTCCGCCCGGCGCCCGGCGTGACGCTGGTCTCGCAGAAGATGGGCATCCACGAGTGGAGCTACGACAACGACATCACGCCCGACCTGCGCAGCAAGGTGCCGTGGCGCGACATCAATCAGTCGCTGCGCAACATCAAGGTCGAGGTCGAGCTCGGCTTCGATGTCACGACCGCGTGGAAGGAGGCGCAGCGCTGCCTCAACTGCGACGTGCAGACGGTGTTCTCGACCGCGCAGTGCATCGAATGCGACGCCTGCGTCGACATCTGCCCGACCGACTGCATCACGTTCACCGCGAACGGCGACGAGACCGATCTGCGCACGCGGCTGCGCGCGCCGGCGCGCCATCCGGAGCAGGCGCTCTACGTCTCGGGCGCGCTGAAGACCGCGCG
>JBDTXV010000092.1:0-7622 GCA_040006015.1 Caldimonas sp. | reverse complement strand
CGCCGACGACCATGCCGCCGGCGCTCGCGACCATGTAGATCGTCAGGCACATCGCCGCGACCGCGGTCGGAACCGCGTGCAGCACCCGCGCCGCCTCGGGCGCGAAGGCCTGCACGCCGCTCAATGCCACCGCATAGAAGAAGAAGAACGCGAAGCACATCCAGATCGCGGGAATTCTCAGGAAATCGAGGCCGCCCGCGCCGTTGTCCGAACCGCGGGGCGCCCCGCCCGGCGCCTGCGCCGCGACCGGCGCCACGTCGAGCTGCAATCGCGCGCGGTTGAACCACAGCAGCAGCAGCACCGCATACGCGAGGACGCCGGCGCAGACCAGCGCGACGCGCCACGACCAGGCGATCGTCAACGGCACCAGCAGCGCAGGCGCCAGCGCCCAGCCGAGGCTGCCGCTGATGCCGTGCACGCTGAACGCATGGCCGAGCCGCGACGCATGGACCTTGCGATTGAGCAGCGTGTAGTCGACCGGATGAAAGACGCCGTTGCCGATCCCGGCGAGCACCGAGAACGCCGCGAGCATCGCGTAGCTGCGGCTCGCCGCGAATCCGAATGCGGCCAGGCCGAGCAGCGCGAGGCCGCCGAACAGCACCGGCCTCGGGCCGAAGCGGTCGACGACGAAACCCGAGAGCGCCTGCACCGCGCACGAGACGACGAAGAAGATCGTCAGCAGCAGACCGAGCTCGGCATAGCCGACGCCGAACGCATCCTTCAGCCACGGAAACAGCGGCGCCAGCAACAGCTGGCTGAAATGGCTGATGCTGTGCGCGATGCCGACGAGCCCGATCAGCGCCGCGTCCTGGCGTACGGTGGTGGCGGCGCTGGCGGCGGCGGTCATGGCATGGGGAAGGAACCGGTTCGCCTATGGTAGCCGGCGGCCGGGCGACGCCCGCCGGGCGAATCCGATGACCGCCGGGCCGCCCGGATTGTTTTTTGCGCGGCAGGGAGCATCGCCGATTGGCAACGGGGCGGCGTTTGCGTAGACTGAAAGAGGGGTCACCGGTCGGCGCCCCGGCGACGCGGTTTCGGGAGAAGTTGTGCTCACATCCCTGTTCGGTGATCTCGGAGCGGCAAAGGATCCCAACGGCATCAAGGCCAAGACCCCGGACAGCGGCGCAGCGCCCGACGCGGTCTTCGCGGCGACCGCGATCATGGAAACGGTCGCGACCGAGGTCAACGACCGCGGCCAGATGGTGGACCGGCATTCGCGCGACCTGGTCGTCAGCGGATCGCCGGCCCAGGCGATCCGCGATCACTTCGCGTCGACCCGCGCCGATCTCGACACCGCGACCTCGATGATCACGGTGCTCGACCCGGTCGGCGTCTGGGCCTCGGCGGTGATCAAGGCGCTGTCGGATGCCGGCGGCCAGCCGATCGAGCGCCTCCATCTGCGCGAGAAGACGACGTTGCGGACGCTGGCGATGATCGAGCGCACGACCCTCGTGCGCCGTCACGAGGACACGCTGCGCATCTGCCATGCCGATGTGCGCGCGCCCGGGCCCGACAACGCCGAGATCCCGATCGCGTTGATGGAACGCAGCCAGATGACCGCGGTGATCGTCGGTCCGATGCAGCCGCATTCGATCGACGCGCTGCTGCAGTCGCTGCTTCAGGCGACGACGCTGCCGACCTGGCGCTGTCCGAACCTGCTCTTCATGTTGCCGCCGAGCGCGCTGTGGATCGCGACCAAGGTCGGCGCGGTCGCCTGGCCGTCGCGGCTCAACGTGCATGTGCTGAACGAATCGATGACCGGCGCCTCGTCGGTCTGGAACGCGATGCTCGGCATGTGGAACCGGGTCAAGTCGCAGCCGGGCTGGGACCCGGTCGCCGCGCCGCAATCCGGCGTCGACGTCGCGATCGAGACGTCCGACGCGTCCGAAACGCCGGGCGTCTCGAAAGTCGCGCCGGCTTCGGCGACTGCCGCGAATGCGCCGACGATCGGCGAGACCCCGCCGATCATCCGCGTCACGCGCAACGTTCTCGACCCGACGCGCGGCCGCGAAGCGCTCGCGCCGATGCTGACGCTCGACGGCCTGCTCGGCTGCGCCGTCGTCGACGGCACCACCGGGCTCGTGATCGCGCGCGAGCTGCGAGAGGATCAGCCGGTCGACATCGATCTCGCCGCGGCGGCCTGCGCGCAGGTGCTGCGCACGCATCGGCAGGCAGCGCGCAACATGGGTCTTTCGGAACAGATCGAAGAGATCATCACGACCGCAGGCGCCCGGCACCAGCTGATGCGGACCTTGCCGCGTCACCCCGATCTGTTCCTGGTCGCGCTGCTCGACAAGCACCGCACGAACCTGGCGCTGGCGCGCTTCCAGCTGATCGACGTCGAGCGCAGCCTCGCCTGAGCGATGCGGGCCGCGCGCACTCGCTGCGCCGGAAAGTTTCGCCCGCCGACCCCGAACCTCAGGTCGCGCTGCCGGCGCGCAGCGCCAGTGCCTTGTTCGCGAGCGCATCGGCGCGTTCGTTGTGCGCATCGCCGTTGTGGCCGCGAACCCAGCGCGTCGAGACCTTGCGTGCGTCCGCAACCGCAAAGAGCTTCTTCCAAAGCTCCAGATTCGCGACCGCCTCCCCCTTCGAATTGCGGTAGCCCTTGCGCTCCCAGCCGCTGCGCCACTCCATCAGGCCCTTCAGCACGTACTGGCTGTCGGACACCAGCTCGACCGGCGCCCCCGGAGGCACGCGCGAGAGGCCTTCGAGCGCGGCGGTCAGCTCGGCGATCTGGTTCGTGCCATGACCGATGTAGCCGTAGTGGTCGGTCTCGGTCTTGCCGTCCGGAGCGATCACGACGGCGCCCCAGCCGGCCGGCCCCGGGTTCGAAGGCGCGCAGGCGCCGTCGGTGTATGCGGTCCATTTCATTGCGACAACCGTTCCCTGATCGATTCGAGTTCTTCGTGACGGCGCGTCGCGGTCGACGGCGCCGGAACTGCATTCGGTAGCGGGCGCTGGTCCCTGAGCAGCCCGACCAGGCGCATCCCGCGCACGCGCTTCACCGCGACGATGAAATAGACCGCGCCGAAGACCGGCCACCAACGGTCGCCGGTCGCTTCCATCCAGCCGAGCCGCGCGAGCCACTTCTCCGATCGCACCGGCGGCAGATAGCAGCCGAAGCGGCCGGCCTCGACCTCGAAGCTGAGCAGACGCAGCCAGTCGCGCAGGCGCCGGTAGCCGAGGAACTCGCCGGCGCTCGGCAGGAAGAGGTTCTGATCGCGACGCCGCCAGAGGCGCCGCCGCAAGTGGCCACAGCGCTGGCGCAAGCCCCACATGCTGGCCGGATTGAAGCCGACGACGACGACGCGCCCTTCCGGAACGAGCACGCGCTCGACTTCGCGCAGCGCGAGATGAGGATCGCGCGCGAGCTCGAGCGCATGCGGCAGCACGACCAGATCGAGGCTCTGGCTGTCGAACGGCAGTGCGTCGAAGTTGCAATGCAGCGCGACGGCGACGCGCGGCAACGGTTGCGAATCCGGCGCCGCAGCGGGCTCGATCGTCTCGGTCGCGACCCAGCGATGCGGCATCCGGTTCGCGCGCAAGGCGTCGAGTTCGACGAGACCGAGCTGCAAAGCGTGAAATCCGAACAGGTCGGCAACAACCTGATCCAAATGGCGTTGCTCCCATGCGAGCAAGTACCGGCCGGCGGGGGCCTGCAGCCATTGGGCCAAACCTATAATCGCGCTGCCTTCCGTCATGAACCCGATCGCTCTCTCCGCCCTCATCGACCACGGTCCCGCACGGCTCGACCGCAGCGGCGCTGCGGTCGACATCGATGCGACGCGGAGATCGGTGCATGCCGGGATCGATGCAACCGAGCCGGCGCTCTTCGCGATTCTAGTGACCCGCCGCGCCGCCACGGCTCTCGAGCCGTGCGACGCGCGACCGTCGCGGCCCAGACCGAGCCCGATCGCCGGCGCATGCCGGCTCCGACCCCGGAGACACCGAATCCGATGACAACCCCGCTCCAGCGCCGAATGCGCGTCTACGCATCCTGCGGCCTCCGCCTTCTGGCCCTTCCGGTCCTCCTTCTCGCCGGTTGCGCCACCTCCAGCGGACCGGCCCCGGCGCCGGAAGTGGTCTCCGCTCCCGTTCCGGTCGTGGCCGCCGCGTCGGCGCCCGAAAGCGCAGCGCCAGCGGCGCCGTCGGCATCGGCGGTCGCCGCCTCCGAGCCGCAGTCGGTCGCGACCCCGGTCGCGGTAGACCCGTTGCGTCCCGACGTGCATCTAGACCTCGACGATCGCGCCGCGCGCACCGACCTGTGGGTCCGCGTCCGCAACGGCTTCGCGATGCCCGACCTCGATTCCGATCTGGTCCATGAACGCGAACGCTGGTATGCGGCACGGCCCGATTACGTGCAGCGCATGACCGAGCGCGGCGGACGCTACCTGTTCCACATCGTCGAGGAACTCGATCGACGCGGGATGCCGACCGAGCTCGCGCTGCTGCCGTTCATCGAGAGCGCCTACAACCCGCAGGCGATGTCGACCGCGAAGGCCTCCGGCATGTGGCAGTTCATTCCGTCGACCGGGCGCGATTTTCTGCTGCGACAGAACCTGTTCCGCGACGACCGCCGCGACGTGCTCGCATCGACGCGGGCCGCGCTCGATTACCTGCAACGCCTGCACACGATGTTCGGCGACTGGCACCTCGCGCTCGCCGCGTACAACTGGGGCGAAGGCAGCGTGCAGCGCGCGATCGCGCGCAATCAGAAGGCCGGCCTGCCGACCGACTACGCGAGCCTGAAGATGCCGGCCGAGACGCAGCTCTATGTCCCGAAGCTGCAGGCGGTCAAGAACATCATCGCGCGGCCGCAGGATTTCGGCCTGTCGTTGCCCGAGCTGTCGAATCACCCCTACTTCCTCAGCGTGCCGATCGAGCGTGATATCGACGTCGCGCTCGCGGTGCAGCTCGCGGGAATGAGTCTGGACGAGTTCCAGACCCTGAATCCGCAGATGAACAAGCCGGTGATCCTCGCGGCCGGCACGCCGCAGATCCTGCTGCCGTACGACAGCGCGAATCGCTTCGTGCGCCAGCTGCCGCGCCATCGCGGACCGCTCGCGACGTGGACCGCATGGGTCGCGCCGAAAACGATGCGCACCGCGGAGGCCGCGAAGCAGATCGGGGTCACCGAGACGCAGTTGCGCGAGATCAACCGCATCCCGACCCGGATGCTGGTGAAGGCCGGCTCGACGCTGCTGGTGCCGCGCTCGCAGACGCGGCTTGCGGACGTGTCGCCGCAGGTCGCCGACAACGCGGTGATGGCGCTCGCACCGGATCTGCCGCCGCTGCGGAAAATGGCGCTGAAGGCCGGCCGCCACGACAGCGTCGCCTCGGTCGCTCGCCGCTACCGCGTCCAGCCGGCGCAGGTCGCGAGCTGGAACAACGTCGCCGCCGCGACGACATTCAAGCCGGGACAAACGATCGTCGTCTATGTCGCGACGAAGCAGCGCGGTGCGACTCGCACCGCACACGCCGCGCCGAAGGACGCACGCATCGTTGCGCACGCGAAGGCCGCGCCGGGCCGCAAGGACGAGAAGGCGGCGCACAAGAGCGTGCGCGTCGCGCGCAGCGAAGTCACGCTGAAGACGCGCTGACTTGGCGCTCGCTCAGCGCCGGTCGACGAGCGCGTGGGCGATCGTGCCCAGATCGACGTATTCGAGCTCGCTGCCGATCGGCACGCCGCGGGCCAGCCGTGTGACCCGTACACCGCGCGCCTTCAGCGCCTGCGCCAGCACATGCGCGGTCGCTTCGCCTTCGGCGGTGAAGTTGGTCGCGATGATGACTTCCTCGGTGACACCGTCGCCGGCACGATCGAGCAGTTGCTGCGCACCGAGGTCGCCTGGGCCGACGCCGTCGAGCGGGCTGATCCGGCCCATCAGCACGAAATAGAGCCCGCGATAGCTCGCGGTGCGTTCGAGCGCGGCCTGGTCGGCCGGTGTCTCGACGACGCATAGCTGGCGCCCATCGCGCGCCGGATTCGCGCAGATCGCGCAGATCGGCGCCTCGGTGAAGGTGTGGCAGCGTTCGCAGTGGCGGACGTTGTCGACCGCCGATTGCAGCGCCGCGGCGATCCGGCGCGCGCCTTCGCGATCGTGCTGCAGCAGATGAAAGGCCATGCGCTGGGCCGACTTGACGCCGACCCCGGGAAGGCGGCGCAAGGCTTCGATCAACACTTCGAGCGTCGGTTCAAGCACCGTCGCGCGGAGGCGCGGCGGCCTCGTCGATGGATCGGGCGCAATCGGGCACGCGGCGGATCAGAACGGCAGCTTCATGCCCGGCGGCAACGCCATTCCTGCGGTCAGCTTGCCCATCTTCTCCTGGCTCACTTCCTCGGCGCGGCGGATGCCGTCGTTGAACGCCGCGGCGACCAGGTCCTCGAGCATGTCCTTGTCGTCGGCGAGCAGGCTCGGATCGATCCGGATCCGCTTGACGTCGTGCTTGCAGGTCATCGTGACCTTGACGAGCCCCGCTCCCGACTGGCCTTCGACCTCGATCGACGCGAGCTCTTCCTGGGCTCGCTTCAGGTTGTCCTGCATCGCTTGCGCCTGCTTCATCAGCCCGGCCATCTGACCCTTCATCATCGTCTGTGCTCCTGCAAATATTCAAAGCGATTTGACCGAACCGGGAACGATCCGCGCGGTCTTGTACTGCGCCATCAGCGCCTGCACCAGCGGATCGTCGTGGATCGTCTGTTCGGCCTCGGCCTGACGCCGGGCGCGCTCGGCCGCCTCGCGCGACGCCGGCGTGTCGACGGCAACGCCGGACTCGATCTCGATCCGCACCGCACGGCCGAGCACTTCGACGAGCGCGGCCTGCAGCTTCTCGCACTGGGCCGGCGCACGCAGCATTTCACGCTCGACGCGCAGACGCCACAGCGGCGGCGACGCGTCGTCGTCGACCTCGATGCATTGCGCCTGCAGCGCGAGCTCGCGGACCAGCGCGGCGATGCTGCCAGCCTGCGTCATGCGCTGCACGGCGTCGACCCAGCGGTCGCCGAGTTGCCGCGCATCGGGACTGTCGCTCGGCATCGAATCGGGCGGGGCCGTGTGAACGTTCGCCGGGGTCGCTGACCGCGCCGCCGCACGACGTTCGGCGCCCGCGGCAACGGACTGGATCGGCACCGCGGCGACCGCCGCGCGCGACGCCGCGTCGTCAGAACGCGTGGCGCGCAAGGCCGCGCTCGACGGCGCGACCGCATCGGCTCGAACCGCACGGCTCGGTGCGGCCGCGCCGGAACCCGCCGGCCGCGCTGTCGCAGTTTCGTCCGCCGCCGGAAACGCCAGCATGCGCAGCAGCACCATCACGAGGCCGCTGTATTCGTCCGGCGCGAGTCCGATTTCGGCGCGTCCGTGCAGCACGATGCTGTAGAGCAGCTGGGTCTCGTCCGGCGCGAGCCGCGCCGCGAGACGGACGCGCGAAGCCGCATCGGGATCGTCGGGATCGAGCGCATCCGGAACCGCCTGTTGCACCGCCACCTGCTGCAACAGCGTCGCCATCTCCTCGAGCGTGCCGGCCGCGGAAAGGCCGAGCTCGCGCAATTGATCGACGGCCGCGATCACCGCGGCGCCGTCGCGCGCAGCGAGCGCCTCGACGAGCCGGACCGCGTGGCTGCGGTC
>JBDTXV010000091.1:0-7669 GCA_040006015.1 Caldimonas sp. | reverse complement strand
TCGCCGGGTTCATCGAGGCCGGCGAGATCGACGAGCTAAAGGCCGAGGTCGAGACGAAGATGCAGGAGGTGCTGCGCGCGCTCGTGATCGACACCGACAGCGACCACAACACCAACGACACCGCGAAGCGGGTCTCGAAGATGTTCCTGACCGAGGTGTTCCGCGGCCGCTACGTGCCGATACCGTCGGTCACCGAGTTCCCGAACGTCGAGCGCCTGAACGAGCTGATGATCGTCGGCCCGGTCAAGGTGCGCAGCGCCTGCTCGCACCACCTGTGCCCGATCCTCGGCCGGGTCTGGATCGGCGTGTTGCCGAACGAGCATTCGAACCTGATCGGGCTCTCGAAATACGCGCGCATCTGCGAATGGATCATGAGCCGGCCGCAGATCCAGGAAGAGGCGGTGACGATGCTCGCGAACGAGCTCGCCGCACGCGTCAAGCCCGACGGCCTCGCGATCGTGATGGAGGCCGACCACTTCTGCATGCACTGGCGCGGCGTCAAGGACGACGAGTCGATGATGACGAACAGCGTGATGCGCGGCGCGTTCCTGAAGGACGCGAACCTGCGCCGCGAATTCCTGTCGCTGTTGAGCAAGAAAGACCTGAGGTGATCATGCTGGTCCGATTGATGTACGCGAGCCGCGCCAACGACGACGTCAACCCCGACGCGCTGGCCTCGATCCTGAAGGTCGCGAAGGCGCACAACCCGTCGGTCGGCGTGACCGGCGTGCTGTGCTTCTGCTTCTCGAGCGGCGTCTTCATGCAGGTGCTCGAGGGCGGGCGCGCGCCGGTCAACGCGCTCTACAACCGGATCGTCCGCGACGCGCGCCATCGCGACGCGACCTTGCTCGCCTACGACGAGATCGGCGAGCGCCACTTCGCCGGCTGGTCGATGGGCCAGGTCAACATGGACCGCCTGAACGCGGCGCTGCTGCTGCGCTATTCGGAAACCGCGACGCTCGATCCGTACGCGGTCTCGGGCGCGGCGTCGCTCGCGCTCTTCAACGAGCTGGTAGCGACGGCGTCGGTGACGGGACAGGGCTGAGCGCGCGCGGCGCCGCAGAACCCGACGGGCCGACCGCAGCCTTCGACGCGGCGGATGCCGCCGACGCGGATGCCGCGACCGTCGCGGCCGTGCCGGACGGGCCCTTCGGCCGGGCCGCCGCGCGGGCCGCGGCCGCGGCCCGCCTCATGTCGGCTCGCTCGGCATCGTTGGCCGCCCGCGTCGGCGTGCCGAGCGGCAGGCTGTTGCTGGTCGAAGGCGTTCCGCCGTCGATCCCGGCCGGAATCGTCGACGTCGCCGACGGCGTCGGCTGCGCCTTCGGCGTTCCTTTCGCGGGCGGTCGCTCCGACTGCGCCTGCACCGCGAGCGGTCCGGCACAGACGAGGGCCGCAGCGAGCGCGGCGGCGTGGCGTTTCAGCGAGACTTTCATGGCGGCTCCTCGGAATCCGGTTGGGCCCAGACCGGAGTACAGCACACGGCGCACCGGCGTGCGACGTGGCTACGGCTTGTGCGCCTGCGCGGTGCTGACGTCGATCGACTGCGCCGGCGCCGCATCGCTGACGCGGCGCGCCTCGATGTAGATCCGCTTCACTTCGGGGAAGCGCGCGCGGATCGCGCGCTCGATCCGGTTCACCGCGCTCTGCACCTCTTCGGCCGCCATCCCGGGCTCGAACTCGACGTCGAGCGCGAGCAGCACGTCGTCGGGACCGAGGTGCATCGTCAGCGGCCAGGCCGCACGCAGCACCCGGCCCTCGTCGGCCGCGATCGTGCGGATCGCCTCGGCCATCGCGCTGTCGACCGCTTCGCCGACGAGGAGCTTCCTCGACTGGTGGATCAGCAGCGTCGCGACCGCGCAGAGCAGGAGCCCGATCACGATCGACGCGACGCCGTCGAGCACCGGCAGGTCGAAGCGGTGGCTGCCGTAGATGCCGAGCGCCGCAGCGACGAGGCCGAGCAGCGCCGCGCTGTCCTCGGCCATCACGGTGTAGATCGACGGGTCCTTGCTCGTGCGCAGCGCCGCCGCGAACGATTCGTCGGCTCCCTTCGTCCGCACGAACTGGCGCACCGCGACCGTGAGACTCGCGCCTTCGAACAGCGCGGCGACGCCGAGGATCGCGTAGTTCCAGAACGCGTCGTCGAGCGGCGCCGGATCGAGCACGTGCAGGATGCCTTCGTAGATCGAGACGCCGCCGCCGACGCCGAAGATCAGCACCGCGACGATCAGGCTCCAGAAGTAGAGCTCCTTGCCGTAGCCGAACGGATGGCGCTCGTCGGCCTTGCGCCGGCTCAGGTTCATCCCGACGAGCAACAGCAGGCCGTCGCCGGTGTCGACCATCGAGTGGATCCCTTCGGACAGCATCGCCGAGCTGCCGGTCGCCGCGGCGCCTGCGAACTTCATCGCGGCGATCGCGAGATTCGCGGCGATCGCGCCGTAGACCGCGACTTTCGATTCGGCCACGGTCGCCGTCAGCTCTTCTTCGAGGTCTTCGTCGCGGCTTTCTTCGCAACGGCCTTCGTAGCGGCGGCAACCGCGATCCCGGCCGGCGCAGCCTTCTTCGCCGCGGTCTTCTTCGCGCCGGCGTTCTTCGCGGCACCTTGCGCCGGAGCGGCGGCTACGGTCGCGCCTTGCGGCGGCATCGCCGCGTCGGCCATGCCGGCCTCGCCGCCGCGCGCCGCGGCCGGCGCGCCCTTCTTCGCTACGGCGCCCGGCCGCGCGGCGCGCGGCTCGAACTCGAACGTGACCTTGCCTTCCTTCTTGTCGTAGGCGAGGCGCGCCTTGAACTTGCGCCGGGTCTTGTTCGAGACGAAGCCTTCGAGCAGATCGGTCTTGCCGGTCGCGAGCAATCTGCTCATCTGCTCGCGCGCGACCGGCTGCTGCAGGATGATCTTGCCGCTCTTGAAGTCGCAGGTCACGTGCGCGCCGACCGCGTGCTCGCAGACGTAGCTGTTGCCGAGCTCGTAGACGTGGCCCTGCGTTTTCGGGCACGACCCGAGGCTCTCTTGCGCCGAGAAGTCGACCGGCTCGCCCGACTCGCCTTCGCGCTTCGCGTCTTCGCCGAAGTCGAACTCGAGTTTCCAGTTGCGGATCTCGTCGTCGTGGACCAATCTGATCTCGGCAGTGAACGGCCAGCCGGCCTTCGAGCGGAAGCCTTCGAGCGGACCGATCTTCTTGTCGGCGAGAAAGCGCTCGACCTCGTCGAGCTCGAACGGGCGCCCGCCCGGAATCTTGCTGATCGAGAAGCCGCAGCCTTCGCTCGACGTCACCGCGCTCGGCAGCGCGGCCTTGCCGATGCAGGCATAGCGGCGGTAGTTCTCGCGCACGACACCGCCGCAGTTCGGGCACGGCGTCGCGAGCGTCGCGTAGTCGCCGGGGATCGTGTCGCGGTCGTATTCCTTCGCCTTGCGCACGATGCGCTCGGCCATCGCCGCGATCTCCTGCATGAACACGTCGCGCTCGAGCCGGCCCTTCTCCATCTCGGCGAGCTGGTACTCCCAGTTGCCGGTCAGCTCCGGCTTGGTCAGGTCCTCGACGCCGAGGCCGCGCAGCAAGGTCATCAGCTGGAACGCCTTCGCGCCCGGAACCAGCTCGCGGCCTTCGCGGTGGATGTACTTCTCATAAATGAGGCCCTCGATGATCGCGGCGCGTGTCGCCGGCGTGCCGAGGCCCTTCTCCTGCATCGCCTCGCGCAGCTCGTCGTCGTCGATCAGCTTGCCGGCCCCTTCCATCGCCGACAGCAGGGTCGCCTCGGTGTAGCGCGCCGGCGGCTTGGTCTTCAGCGCCTTCGCGTCGACGCTCTCGGTGCGAGCCATTTCGCCGGCCGCGACCGCGACCAGGTTCGCATCGTCCTCCTGCGCATCGCGCCCGTAGATCGCGAGCCAGCCGGGCTTGACCATGACCTTGCCGTTGGTCTGGAACGCGAGCTCGCGGCCGGCCCCAGCCATGCTTGCGCTCACCGTGGAGATCCGCGTCGTCACCATGAATTCGGCCGGCGGAAAGAACACCGCCATGAAGCGCTTCGCGACCATGTCGTAGAGCTTGGCCTCGATCTCGGTCAGGCTCTTCGGCGGCAGCAAGGTCGGGATGATCGCGAAGTGGTCGGAGATCTTCGCGTTGTCGAAGATGCGCTTGTTCGGCTTCACGTAGCCGGACTGAAGCGCAGTCTTCGCATGCGCGGCGAGCGCGCGCAGCGGGCCCGGCAGCGTCTCGGTCGAGATCATCTGCATCGTCTCGCGCGCGACGCTGACGTAGTCCTCCGGCAGCGCCTTGCTGTCGGTGCGCGGATAGGTCAGCACCTTGTGCTTCTCGTAGAGCGCCTGCGCGATCGACAGCGTCGTGCGCGCCGAGAAGCCGAAGCGCGAGTTCGCTTCGCGCTGCAACGTGGTCAGGTCGAAGAGGCCCGGCGGCGCCTGCGTGCTCGGCTTGGCTTCCTCGGTCACGCGCGCCGGCCGGCCCTGCACCGCGGCAGCGATCGCCTGCGCGTCGGCCTCGCTCCAGAGGCGGTCCGAGCGTGCGTCCGGATCGGCCGCGCCGGACTCGTCGGCCTTCGCCTGCAGCGCGGCCGGCGCGCCGGTCAGCCGGCCCTTCTTCCATGCCGGGTCGAACCATTTGCCTTCGTACTCGCCGGCGGCGACCGCGAAGCTCGCGCGTATCTCCCAATAGTCGCGCGAGACGTGCTTCCTGATCTTCTCTTCTCGCTCGACCATGATCGACAAGGTCGGCGTCTGCACGCGTCCGACCGTCGTCAGGAAGAAGCCGCCGTCGCGCGAGTTGAACGCGGTCATCGCCCGCGTGCCGTTGATGCCGACGAGCCAGTCGGCCTCGGAGCGGCAGCGCGCGGCATCGGCGAGCGGCAACATCTGCTTGTCGCTGCGCAGGTGCTCGAAGCCGTCGCGGATCGCCGCCGGCGTCATGCTCTGCAGCCAGAGGCGCCTGACCGGGTGCTTCGACTTCGCGTGCTGCTGGATCAGCCGGAAGATCAGCTCGCCTTCGCGGCCGGCATCGCAGGCGTTGATCAGCTCGGCGACGTCCTTGCGCTTGACGAGCTTAAGGATCGCGTTCAGGCGCGACTTCGTCTTGTCGATCGGATTCAGCTCGAAGTGCGGCGGAATCACCGGCAGGTTCGCGAAGCTCCACTTGCCGCGCTTGACGTCGAACTCCTCCGGCGCCTTGATCTCGAGCAGGTGGCCGACCGCCGAGGTGACGACGTAGCCCTCGCTCTCGAAGTACTCGTCGTGCTTGTCGAACTTGCCCGCGGTGGGCGTCAGCGCGCGCACGATGTCCTGCGCGACCGATGGCTTCTCGGCAATGATCAGTGTCTTGGTCATGGTCCCTTTCGACGGTATTCGGCGGTCACACGGGTCGCATCAATACAATTGCGGGCTCTCGCGCGCACGTGCACACGCGCGCGCACCCATGAATTCAATGTACCCAAAGAATCAGATGCCGGAAGCCCGCGCCGCAACCTCCTCCGTCCCGAAGCCCGTCAAACGCACCGGACCGCGCATCCGGGTGCAACGTTCCGGCGTGCACGGCAAGGGCGTCTTCGCGCTCGCGCCGTTCGCGAAAGGCGAGCGCATTCTCGAATACACCGGCGAGGTGATCACGTGGAAGGAGGCGCTGCGCCGCCATCCGCACGACCCCGCGGACCCGAACCATACCTTCTACTTCCACATCGACGACGGCCGCGTGATCGACGGCAAGTTCGGCGGCAATGCGGCGAAGTGGATCAACCACTCGTGCCAGCCGAACTGCGAGACCGACGAGGACGAGGGTCGGGTCTACGTCCAGGCCAAGCGCGCGATCAAGGCCGGCGAGGAGCTGAACTACGACTACGGGCTGATCCTCGACGGCCGCCACACCGCGAAGATCAAGAAGGAATTCGGCTGCCGCTGCGGCAGCCGCAAATGCCGCGGCACGCTGCTCGCGCCGAAACGCTGAGACTGGCACGCGGGACACGGCGATGGGCGCAGCGCACTGGAACGCCGCAGCGCTTGGCTCGCAGCTCGATCGGCTCTGGCCCGGCCTCGCGGTCGAGATCGTCGATGCGACCGGCTCGACCAACACCGATCTCGTCGAGCGCGCGCGCGCCGCGGCCGGCGCGGCGCGGCCCGAAGACGGCGTCAGCGTGCGCCGCAGCGTCGAGAGCGCGGCGTTCGGCGCCGCGCCGTCGTTCGACACAGCGGATGCGCGGCCCGACGAGCCGCATTTCACGCCGTGCCTGCGCGTCGCCGAGCAGCAGAACGGCGGACGCGGCCGGCAGGGCCGCAGCTGGCTCTCCGAACGCGGCGCGTCGCTGACGTTCTCGCTCGCGCTGCCGCTCGTCCGCACCGACCTCTCCGGACTCTCGCTCGCGATCGGCGTCGCACTCGCCGATGCGCTCGAGCCGCGCGCGGCGCGGCCGCGCATCGGCCTCAAATGGCCGAACGATCTGTGGCTCCTCGATGCGCCGGGCCGCGGCCGCAAGCTCGGCGGCGTGCTGATCGAGACGGTGCCGCTCGGCCGGCAGCGCATCGCGGTGATCGGCGTCGGCCTGAACGTGCTGGCGCTCGCGCAGCCGGCCGACGTTGCCAGCGGCTACGCCGGCCTGCACGAGCTCGACCCGGAAGCGACCGCGCCGGCGCTGCTCGAGCGCGTCGCCGCGCCGCTCGTCGACGCGGTGCGAACGTTCGAGCGCGCCGGCTTCGCGCCGTTCCGCGAACGCTATGCGGCGCGCGACCTGCTGTCCGCGCAACGCGTGCGCACGACGCAGCCCGATCTGCCGGAAGGGCTCGCCGCCGGCATCGACGCCGACGGCGCGCTCGTCGTCGAGCGGCCCGACGGCAGGTTCGTCCGGGTCTCGAGCGGCGAGGTCAGCGTGCGGCTCGGCGGGCCGCCGGCGAAGACGCCGTGCTGAGGGCGCTGGTCGCGTTGCTGCTCGCCGCGAACCTGGCGTTCTTCGCGTGGACGCAGGGCTGGCTCGACGACTTCGTCGGCGTGCGCGCGAGCGGCGACCGCGAACCGGAACGGCTCGCGCGCCAGGTCAATCCGGGCGCCGTCGTGATCCTGTCGGCGGCGAGCGACGCCGCGGCGGCTCCGTCCGCGACCTGTCTCGAGGCCGGTCCGTTCGATGCCGAAGCTGCGCTCTCGGCCGAGAACGCGCTGCGCGGCATCGCGCCGCCCGGCAGCTGGATCGACGTGCGCACCGAGACGCCCGGCTCGTGGCTGGTCTACATGGGCAGCTACGCCGACCGCGCGACGCTGCTGCGCAAGGAGGCCGAGATCGGCCGCGTGGACGTCGAATTCGAGGAAGTGTCGTTGCCGACCGAAGGCGAGTTCGGCCTATCGCTCGGCCGCTTCGACGATCGCGCGGCCGCCGAACGCGGCCTCGCCGAGCAGCAGCAGCACGGCATCCGCACCGCGCGCGTCGTGCAGGCCGCTGCGCCGTCGATCGTGCACACGCTGCGCGTCGAGCGCGCGCCGCCGGCGCTGGCGGCGCAATTGACGGGCGCGAACGCCGCCGTGTTCGGCAAGCCGTTCGCCGCCTGCACACGCGCCGCGAGCGCGCCGCGCTGACCGAGGCGAGCCGCGCGCGAACCGAGTCCGGCGTGCTGCTACGACCGCGCGCGGCCGGGCGGCAGCACGCGCAATGCGACGACCGCGACGCCGAGCAGCACGAGCCAGCCGAT
>JBDTXV010000090.1:0-7673 GCA_040006015.1 Caldimonas sp. | reverse complement strand
CGGTCGTAGCCGATCGGGCAGACGACGACCGTGAACGGCGCGATCGCCTGGGGCCAGATCATTCCGCGGGCATCGTGGTTCTGTTCGATCGCCGCGCCGAGGATGCGCGTGATACCGATCCCGTAGCAGCCCATCTGCAGCAACTGCGGCTTGCCGCCCTCGTCGAGGTAGGTCGCATCCATCGCCGCGCTGTACTTCGCACCGAGAAAGAAAACGTGGCCGACCTCGATGCCCCGTTGTATCGCGAGCACGCCCTTGCCGTCCGGCGACGGGTCTCCCGGCACGACGTTGCGGATATCGGCGACGACATCGGGCTCGGGCAGATCGCGACCCCAGTTCACGCCGGTCATGTGGAAATCGGCCGCGTTCGCTCCACAGATGAAATCGCTCATCGCCGCGACGGTGCGGTCGGCGACGACCCTGAACGACTTGGCGTCGGCGATCGGTCCGAGGTAGCCGGGTTTGCAGCCGAACGCGCGCTCGATCTCGGTCATCGTCGCGAACCGGTAGCCGCCGTCGAGCCCCGGCACCTTGCCCGCCTTGATCTCGTTGAGCATGTGATCGCCGCGGATCAGCAGCAACCAGACGGTGATCTTCGGAGCCGCGCCGTCTGCCCCTTCTTCATCGGTGGCCAGCACCAAGGACTTCACCGTCTGCGCCAGCGGCACGCCGAGCAGCCCCGCGACGTCTTCGCAGGTGGCCTTGCCTGGGGTCGACGTCTTCTCGAGCGGCTGTCTCGGCGCCGCCCGCTCTGCAATCAGCGGCAGCGCTTCGGCAAGCTCGATGTTGGCGGCGTATGCCGACTCCGGGCTGTAGACGATCGCATCTTCGCCGGTGTCGGCAATGACCTGGAACTCGTGCGAACGATCCCCGCCGATCGCGCCGGTATCGGCGGCGACCGCGCGAAACTGCAGGCCCATCCGGTTGAAGATCCGCACATAGGCGGCGTACATCAGGTCGTAGCTGCGGCCCGCCGACTCGATGTCGCGGTCGAAGGAATAGGCATCCTTCATCGTGAACTCGCGCCCTCGCATCACGCCGAAGCGCGGCCGGCGCTCGTCGCGAAACTTGGTCTGGATGTGATAGAAATTTCGCGGCAGCGAGCGGTAGCTGCGCAACTCCTGGCGTGCGATGTCGGTGATGACTTCTTCGCTCGTCGGCTGGATCACGAAGTCGCGCTCATGGCGATCCTTCACACGCAGCAATTCCGGCCCGTATTTCTGAAAGCGTCCGGTCTCCTGCCAGAGTTCGGCTGGCTGGACCACCGGCATCAGAAGCTCGACTGCGCCCGCACGGTTCATTTCCTCGCGGACGATCGCCTCGACCTTGCGAATGACCCGCAGGCCCATCGGCATGTAGCTGTAAATACCGGCCGAAAGCCGCTTGATGAATCCGCCCCGCAGCATCAGCCGGTGACTGACGACCTCGGCGTCCGCCGGAGCCTCTTTCAGAGTCGAGATGAAGAACTGGCTGGCTTTCATGGGCGGCCGAGTGGCAGAACTGCCGTTTGCGAACCGGCGCGGAGGGGCGGGAAACCCGAGGGTTTGATTCCCGCGATGCCGGTGCAATAATGAATCAACGAAAGAATTGAGGTTGATTATGCTCGACCGTGAAGGGTTCAGACCCAACGTCGGCATCATCCTGCTCAACCACAGAAACCAGGTGTTCTGGGGCAAGCGAATCCGGACCCACTCCTGGCAGTTCCCGCAAGGGGGCATCAATTACGGCGAGACGCCTGAGCAGGCGATGTACCGTGAGTTGCAAGAGGAAGTCGGGCTTCTGCCCGACCATGTGCGCATCGTCGCGCGCACGCGAGACTGGCTCCGCTACGAGGTGCCGACGCACTTCATCCGGCGCGATGCACGCGGCCATTACCGCGGCCAGAAACAGATCTGGTTTCTGCTGCAGCTCACCGGTCGCGACAGCGACATGAATCTGCGTGCGACCGACCATCCCGAATTCGACGCGTGGCGCTGGAACGAATACTGGATTCCGCTCGAAGTGGTGATCGAGTTCAAGCGCGACGTCTACCAGATGGCGCTGACCGAACTGGCTCGCTTCCTGCCGCGGGGCGCCCAGCACAACCGCTATCTGCGGTCCGGTATGCGTCCGCATCTCCGCGATGACGAGTCCGACAGGCGAGGTCCGGTCACCGGCTGCGAGCCGTCGGCCGAGTCAGCCGGGACAAAGCCGGTCCCGCCGGCTGAACCTCGTCTCTAGTCCGGATTGTTCCGAGAGGGACGGCGTCGCCGTCGCGCCGACGTCTGCGCCAACCGGGGCCGATCAAGTCAGGACCAGGTTGTCGCGGTGGATCAGCTCGGGTTCGGCCGCGTAGCCGAGCAGTTTCTCGAATTCGCTCGACGGCTTGCGCGCGATCAGGCGCGCTTCGCTGCTGCTGTAGTTTGCCAGGCCGCGCGCCAGCTCGACTCCGTCGGGTCCGCGCACGGCGATGACGTCGCCTCGATGGAAATCGCCCTGGACCTCGACGACACCGATCGGCAACAGACTTTTGCCGCCGTCACGCACCTTGCTCGCAGCACCGGCGTCGACGATTGCGACGCCGCGCAGTTGCAGATGGTCGCTCATCCACTGCTTGCGTGCCGCGCGTTTCTGCGTCGCTGCGGTCAGCGTCGTCCCGATCGATTCACCAGCCGCGAGACGCAGCAGCACATCGTGCTCGCGGCCCCAGGCGATGATCGTGCTCGCGCCGCTGCGCGAGGCCCGTTTGGCCGCGAGCACCTTGGTCAGCATGCCGCCGCGACCCAAGGTCGAGCCTACGCCGCCGGCCATCGACTCCAGTTCGGGCGCGCCGGCCTCCGCCTCGCGGACCAGTCGGGCCGACGGATCCTTGCGCGGATCGGCCGAGAAGAGCCCTTGCTGATCGGTGAGGATGACGAGCGCGTCCGCATCGAGCAGATTCGCAACCAGCGCACCGAGGGTGTCGTTGTCGCCGAACTTGATCTCGTCGTTGACGACCGTGTCGTTTTCGTTCACGACCGGAATGACTTTCAACCCAAGCAGAGTCATCAACGTCGTGCGCGCATTCAGATAGCGCTCCCGATCGGCAAGATCGGCATGGGTGAGCAGGATTTGCGCGCTTTGCATGCCTTCCTTGCGCAGCTGAGATTCGTAGATCTGCGCAAGCCCCATTTGTCCGACGGCCGCCGCGGCCTGTAACTCATGGATTTCCTTCGGCCGAACTCGCCAACCGAGGCGCTTCATGCCTTCGGCGATCGCGCCGCTCGACACCATCACGATCTCTCGGCCTTGCCCAGCCAGCACCGCCATTTGACGGCACCAATTGCCGACAGCCTGCGGATCGACGCCGCGGCCTTCGTCGGTCACGAGGCTCGAGCCGACCTTGACGACGATGCGTCGAGCGTCTTTGAGCACAGCCGTCATCGCCGCCCGACGCGAGATGGCCCGCTATCGGATGCTCTCGACTTGGGCGATTGCCGCGAGGACCGCCGAGTCGCTGCGCTCATTGGGCCTCCGCGATGCCGGCGCCGACATCGAAGCGCGGGTCGGCGTCGGCAGGAAGCACATTGCGCACGCTTGCAACGTGCGCATAGACCGCGTGGATCAGCGGCTCGCAGCCTTCGCGAGTCAGCGCCGAAATCTTGAATACCGGCCCCTTCCAGCGCAGGCGCCTGACGAAATCGTCGACCCGCTTGCCGCGATCCTCAGGCGGCACCATGTCGAGTTTGTTCAGGACGATCCAGCGTGGCTTTGCGTGCAGGTGCGGATCGTATTTCTTCAGTTCGGCGATGATGGCTCGGGCCTGCACGACCGGGTCGACGCTGTCGTCGAACGGCGCGAAGTCGACCAGATGCAGCAGCAGATGCGTGCGCTGCAAGTGGCGCAGGAACTGATGACCGAGGCCGGCTCCGTCGGCGGCGCCTTCGATCAAGCCTGGGACGTCGGCAACGACAAAACTTTGCTCCGGACCGACCCTGACGACGCCGAGATTCGGATGCAGCGTCGTGAACGGATAGTCCGCGATCTTCGGTCGCGCGTTCGATATGGCCGCGATCAAGGTCGACTTTCCGGCATTGGGCATCCCCAGGAGCCCCACGTCGGCGAGCACGCGCAGCTCGAGCTTCAACTTGCGCTGCTCGCCCGGCCAACCCGGGGTCTTTTGCCGCGGGGCGCGATTGGTGCTGGTCTTGAAATGCAGGTTGCCGAATCCGCCGTCGCCGCCCTTGACGATCAGAACCTTTTCATCGGGGACGAGCAGTTCGGCAATCAGTTCGCCCGATTCCACGTCGCGAATGATGGTTCCCATCGGCATGCGCAGAGCGATGTCATCGGCCGCGGCGCCATATTGGTCGGACCCGCGCCCGTTCTCACCGTTGCGCGCCTCATGGCGACGCGCATAGCGATAGTCGATCAACGTGTTCAGATTGCGATCTCCGACCGCGAACACGCTGCCTCCTCGCCCGCCGTCACCGCCGTTGGGGCCGCCGAAGGGAATGAACTTTTCCCGCCGAAAGCTCATACAGCCGTTGCCGCCGTGGCCTGCGATCACATCGATGGTGGCTTCGTCGACGAACTTCATGCTTCAGGGTGTCACCTTGCCCGCGTCATCGTAAGCCAGTGCGGAAATGAAAAAGCCCCGGCGTTCCGGGGCTTTGGAGAGTCGCCGTCCCCGTGCGCTCGCGCGTGTCAACCCTCGCGCACGGACACGGTCTGCCGCCTCAACGACCCTTTGACCGCGAAGCTCACTTCGCCATCGACGAGCGCGAACAGCGTGTGATCCTTGCCGACGCCGACGTTCGAGCCGGGATGAAATTTGGTACCGCGCTGGCGAACAATGATCGAACCGGCCGGAACCTGCTGTCCACCGAATACCTTGACGCCGAGCATTTTCGGTTGCGAATCGCGACCGTTCCGGGTCGAGCCGCCGCCTTTCTTCTGTGCCATCTTTAGCTCCCCGATGTCTGCTTGGCGAGCCGGTCGGAATTGACCGAGCCGATCTCGATTTCCGTAAACAACTGTCTGTGACCTTGGCGCTTCTGGAAGTGCTTGCGCCGCTGCATCTTGAAGATACGGACCTTGTCGTGCCGGCCGTGCGAGACGACGCTCGCGACGACGCTGGCACCGGCGACCCACGGAGTTCCGATCGAAATATCCGCGCCATCGCCAACCGCCAGCACTCGGTCAATCTTGATGGTCTCGCCGACTTCGGCGGCCAACTGCTCAACCTTGATTCTTTCGCCGGCGGCAACCTTGTATTGCTTGCCTCCGGTCTTGATGACCGCGTACATCTCGGATTCCCTTTTCGAAGTTCACGCATGGACCGGCGCGCAAAGGCGAAGGGAGCCTGCAGCGGGAGCAGCGTGAGCGCAGGTTTGCGCAGAGCCTAAAAGTATAGCATGTCGAACGCGTATCCAACCGCCCCTGGCTGCGCCTCGAAGAGGGCCGCGCCCTTGCCGGCTTTCGCGGACTCGAGTGCGCAAAGTGCGCGGTCGGGCCAGAGGGCCTTTCTATAATCCCTCTCTTACGAGCCCAGCGTGCACTCTCCTGCCCCAATTTTTTCAGGTCCAGCGCCGAGTGCTGCGCTGCTGATGACCGCCGACATGAAAGAGGTCGACGGAGTAATCCAGCGCCGGCTCGCGTCCGACGTGGCGATGATCAACCAGATCGCGCATTACATCATCAGCGCCGGCGGCAAGCGAATCCGGCCGATGCTCGTTCTGTTGTTCTCGAGCGCACTGGGTTTTCACGGTCGCGAACGTTTCGAGCTCGCCGCGACCGTCGAATTCGTTCATACCGCGACCCTGTTGCACGACGACGTCGTCGACGAATCGGCCTTGCGTCGTGGGCGCCAGACCGCGAACGCGCTGTTCGGCAATGCCGCGAGCGTCCTCGTCGGCGACTTCGTCTACTCGCGCGCCTTCCAGATGATGGTTTCGGTCAACCGCATGCGGGTGCTCGAGGTCCTTGCGGACGCGACCAACGTGATCGCCGAAGGTGAAGTGCTACAGCTGATGAACATGCATGATCCCGATCTCGCGGTCGAGGACTATCTGCGCGTCATTCGGTTCAAGACCGCAAAGCTCTTCGAAGCGAGCGCCCGGCTCGGTGCGGTGCTCGCCGACGCTGACCTCGCCGTGGAAGAGTCGTGCGCCGCATATGGCCGCTCGCTCGGAACCGCATTTCAGCTCGTCGACGACTTGCTCGACTACGAGGGTGCGACGTCTCAACTCGGCAAGAACGTCGGCGACGACCTGAGAGAGGGCAAGCCGACGCTGCCGCTGCTGATCGCAATGGAGCGTTGTTCGCCGGAAGAGCGCGAATTGATGCGCCATGCCATCGAGCACGGGGAAATCGCGCGATTGAACGAAATCGTCGAGATCGTTCGCCGAACGGGGGCCCTGGCTAAGACGAGAGAAGCTGCGCGGGCGGAGTCCGAGAAGGCCCAGCGCACGCTGGACGCACTTCCGGACTCGCCGTTCCGTGACGCTCTGCTAGAATTGTGTGTTCGATCGGTGGAGCGTTCGTCATGAGCGCTCGCTACACGGCACGCTCTCAGCGTCGCCAGATCGGGGTGTAGCTTAGCCTGGTAGAGCGCTACGTTCGGGACGTAGAGGCCGGAGGTTCGAATCCTCTCACCCCGACCAAATCATTCGTGTCGTTCTCGATTGGGCTGTGTTGCGCCCAAGACTCCACCGCGTGAATTGTTGGCGACAGCACACGCCCCGAGCGTTTACAGCATGAGTTGAATCGGCGATGATCGTTTGATTCCACAACATGAACTGAGCGCCTGATAGTGGACACATTGGCCGAGGCTCCACATTCAGCCCTCTCCGGCGTGGCGAGGGTTCTCGTCCACGCTGGAAAGCTCACCGCCAAAACGGCCGAAGAGCTGGTGCGAACGTCGAAGGACAAACGCAGCAGCTTCGTCTCGTCGGTCATAGCTGCAGGGGCGGTATCGCCCGGCGACCTCGCCCATACGCTTTCGTCGGCCCTTGCATTGCCGCTGCTCGATCTGTCTGCGATCGATGCGCAGCGCCTTCCCCGCAATGTGATCGAATCGAAGCTCGCGGCCCAATACCAGGTCGTCGTCCTCGGCAAGCGCGGCAATCGCATCTTCATTGGCGGGGCCGATCCGACCGACCAGGAAGCGGTCGAACGGATCAAATTCGCGACGCAGCTGGCGCCGGAATGGGTCATCGTCGAGCACGACAAGCTCGCAAAGATGCTCGAAGGGAGCGCCGCGACCGCCAGCGAAACGATAGAAGCACTCTCGTCCGGCGACTTCGAATTCGATGTCACCGACGACGTCACGGCCCCACAAGATCCGGCGGATGTCGCGACGGATGTCGAAGACGCGCCGGTTGTCCGCTTTCTTCAGAAGATGCTGATCGACGCGATCAATCTGCGCGCCTCGGACCTGCACTTCGAACCTTACGAATATCACTATCGCGTGCGCTTTCGCGTCGACGGCGAACTGCGCGAGATCACGCAGCCGCCGATCGCGATCAAGGACAAGCTCTCGTCGCGCATCAAGGTCATCTCCCGCCTCGACATCGCCGAGAAGCGGGTGCCGCAGGACGGCCGGATGAAGCTGAAGTTCGGCGCCCGCGCGATCGACTTTCGTGTCAGCACGTTGCCGACCCTGTTCGGCGAGAAGATCGTGATCCGGATTCTCGACCCGAGCAGCGCGAAGG
>JBDTXV010000089.1:0-7680 GCA_040006015.1 Caldimonas sp. | reverse complement strand
GTAGCCGTTGCGGCTCTTGCGGTACCAGTGAAAGTCGATGTTCGGCCCGACCACGAGCGCGACCAGATGGCCTTCGGCGGGGCACTTGTTGTTTGCGCCGGGCGAGTCGATCAACATGTCGGCGACCGCGCCGGCCTTGACCTGCGCGCAGTTGATCTGCTGATATTGGGCATTGGCCGCGAGGCCCGGCTGCGCATAGGTGTCGGAGCGATAGTCGCTCGCGTAGTTGTAGCAGTTGTTGTTGTACTGGACCTGCCCGGCATCGTTCCACCACGCCGGCTCCCACAGCGGCGCGCAGCGGCAAGGCGTCGGCCGCGGCCACGGAAAACCCTTCCACGGCCAGCGCTTCAGCAAGTCGCGCAGACGCAGGATCTCGTCGGGACAGAAATCGAAGAAGTCGGGATCGAATCCGGCGAGCCGAAACGGCCCCGTGCTCCCGCACAGGAATTCCTCGGCGTTCGGGTCGAGCGATTCGAAGACACGGCCCGACGCATACAGCGAGCCGCCGGCCAGTCTCATCGGCACCGGCGCTTCGGCGCGGCCCGGCTTTCCGGATCGCTGCAGCGACTCGATCACGACGCCGCGGTAGCCGAGCACCTCTGGCGTACCGGCCGATTTCTTCGCGCTCGGCCTCTTCTGCCCGGGGCCGACGCCGAGTCGCCGCAACAGCTCCCGTTCCTCGGGTCCGTCAATCACGACGACCGGATTCGGGCGGCCGCTGAAGATGTCGAGAGTGAGTCGCAATGCCATGAAAGCCTCCCTGCGATCGTGCTGTCTGCTTACCAGCGCACCGGTTTCAAGTCCGGCCCGACGATGTGTCCGTGCTGCGCCGAATCGGTATGGCTGACATCGTGCGTGAAGTGCGCGCCGTACCAGATCACGACGTCGTGATCCGATATCGCTTCGCCGTTGACCCAGCGATCGATGCCGGCCTCGTACGGCGGCCCGACCGCAACCACGCCGTCGTCGATTTCGCTGCCGCGGTAACGCAGGATCCATACGTCGCCGCGGCCGAACGGCCAGTCGGGCTGTGCGCTGGCGATACCGTCCTCCACGCGCGGAACGAGGTCGTACGCTTCGCCGCTGCGCGTGTTTTCGATGCGCCATTTGCGCTTGCGGCCGAAATCACGCGGCCTGCGAATCTCGAATGTCTTGGTGTGCCATTTGCTCGAGCCGACCAGCGCCGGATCGTTGAACTCGCGCACGCGGTTGTTCGCGGCGCTGCGGATATCGAAGTCGAGGCGCCAATACACATGGTGGTGGTGGACGTTGCAGATGCACTGGCTCTCGACCCCGGCAAAGCCGAAGCGCGGCCGTATCGTGCCGTCGGCGTGCAGCCGCCATTGGCTGATGTAGCGATACCAGCCGGCTTCCATCTCCGAGACGAACACGACCTCGCTACCCTGGACGTAGATCGCGACGCCGAGAAAGTTGCCGGTGTCCGAACCGGTATCCATGATCGTCTGCGCGGGCGCCGAGCAGAGCCGGAAGCCGGGGGCGACGTCGATGCCTTGGGCCTGGATCATCCCTTCCTGGAACTGCCAGTCGCGATACGGTCCGCACGCATCGGCGTCGTACTTGACGTTCAGGATCGGCACATGCGCACGGTACAGAACGCGCTTGCCTTTGTAGTCGACGTAGCGCAACTCGATGGCCGAACCATTCGTGCCGCTCGACGCGGCCGGCCGCACGACGAGAAAACGCCAGAGCGTCTGTCCGCCCTGGCTGATCGTGACCCAAGCCTGTCCGGCCGTGCCCTTGCCCGCCGTCGCCTGATTCGCGTCGTGCGGTACACCGCAGAGCCCGGTGTCGTGCGGATGCGCACCGGGAAGCACACGGTCGTCGAATCGGACGACGGTGCGCCGCGCGAGATCGACCGCGACGATCTCGTGCTGCGCCTCCCGACCGCGCGGCAACAGCCCGACCGCGATGCGCCGCTCGAAGCGGCCGTCGGGCAGTTCGTTCAACTGCAGCGCCGGGATCGGCTGATACGGTTCGAGGCGACCGGCGGCGATCGATTCAGTCAGCGCCGTATCGCGGCGAACGATGGCGACTGCAGCGGCAAACTCCGCATCCGATGGATGCGGCGGCAGTGCCGACTCGGCGACGGTCGCCCGTCCAGGATCGTCGAGCCGGCCTTCGACGATCAGCGCACGCAAGCCCGCATCGTCCTGGATCGTCGCTCGAAAGCGGTCCGGAGGCACCGGCTTCACGCGCTTGCGATCGCCTTCTTCGTCGTCGAGCGCCTCGACATACAGCAGCCGGCCCTTGGCGCGGCCGAGCAACTTGCGCACGCCGGCGAGACTCATCGCACGCATTCCGATCGCCTCCAGCTCTTCGGTGCTCGGACCGAAGGGCTTGAGCGACACCTGGATCCCGGTATCGGCCTTGTTGCGAGTTGCCACGATCACCTCCCGTCGGCTGATGCGAATGCGGCGCAGCGTCGAACGCTGCGGCTTCGAAGTTCAGCTTAGGCGTCTGCCGGCGAAACGCCTCCTTCGCGTTGGGGACGCGATCCGCGGCGCTCCGCCGCGCTCGCGTCAACTGCGCAGACAGACCTCGATCCACTCGTTCAGCTTCGCGTCCTCGGGCAGGCCTTCGAGGACATCGAGGCCCGATTGCAGATCCCAGGACGAATCGAACCAGCCGGGACCGGCGGCCGGTTCGCGCGGCGCCGCGCCGCAAAGCGCGCGGGTGCGCATGCGCGACGCACCTTCGCGACGCGAAACGGCGCGCACGAATGCGTTCGGGCGGAAATCGGCAGCATGGTTCATCTCTGTCTCCGGCGATCGTTTCGATGCGACGGAGTCTGGCCGGCGCCGCGCTTCGAAGACATCCCGCCGACGGCGGCTCGAAGGCGGAACGGGGCACACCCGGAAGCGGCCCCCTTCGCGCGCGCTTGCGGACCGGGTCAGTGAACCGTTCCGCCGTGGCGCCAGGCGGTGTAGTCCTTGTCGGTCGCCAGCGTCCACAACGCCAGCGCCGCGACGACGATGCCGATGCCGGCGATCGTGTTCCGCGCATCGGCGTGCGCGCGGAAGCCGAGGATCCACGGCGACATCATCAGCCACAGCCCGAGCGCGGCTTCGGTCCATTCCTCCCATGCCCGCGGGACGAAGATCGCGCCGAGCGCGGCGGCGACGAGCGCAATGCCGCTGAGCAGCGCCGTCGCAGTGGCGACGCTGTCGGCGGAATAGCCGACCCCCCACGGCGAAACGATCAGTCCGATGCCGAGCAACGCGTTGGCCGCGTCCTGCCAGTGCTTGATCTGCTTCATGATCTTTACCTCCTGTCGGCAAAGCAAAGCCGGCCCCTGTTGGAGTGCGTTGTCGGAGACATGGTTCCGGCGAGCAGCGCCGGATTTCTGCGCGCCGTCTACGCCGGGATCACGCTGACCGCGACCGCGATGCGCTGGCCGCGGCCGCCGAGCAGCACGCCGCGCAGCGGCACCGCGTCGGCGAAATCGGCGCCCCACGCGAGCGTGATGTAGCGCCGGTCGGCGAGCTGGTCGTTGGTCGGGTCGAACTCGACCCAGCCGAGCCCGGGTGCATACGCCGCGACCCACGCATGCGAGGCATCGACGCCCATCAGACGCGGCCGCCCGGGCGGCGGCTCGGTCAGCAGATAGCCCGACATGTAGCGCGCCGCGAGACCGTGTCCGCGCAGGCAGCCGAGCATCAGGTGCGCGAAGTCCTGGCAGACGCCGCGGCGCTGGTACAGCACCTCGTCGATCGATGTGCTGACCGTGGTCGAGCCCGGCTCGAACTCGAAGTCGGCATGGATCCGGTGCATCAGGTCCGAGACCGCATCGAGCCAGCCGCGGCCGCGCTCGAACGACGGCGCGGCATAAAGGCTCGCGGCATCGAACGACGGCAGCAGCCGGGTCGGTTCGGTCATTCGCGCCGGCAGCAGACCGTCGAGCGACGGGTCGGCGCGGATCGCGTCGCGGACCGTCTCCCAGGCCGGCACTGCGGACGCGGCGACGGCCGGCCGATCGCCGACCTCGACCGCGCAGCGCATGAAGACGCGCAGCGATTCGTGCGCGGCGTGCAGGCTGAAGTGCGTGACCGCGTTGCCGAAGCTGTCGAAGCCGGTGCTGATCTCGTCGGGCTCGGGCACGATGCGCAGCTCGTGCGCGAGCAGCTTCTGCCACGGCAGCGCACGCGGCGTCAGGTGCGCGAGCTGCCACGACTGCGCGACCGCGGCCCGGTACGTGTAGCGCGTCTCGTGCTCGACGGTGTAACGCTCGGGCGGCATCGGCGCGTCGGCTCAGGCGACGAGCGAAAGCATGCTGCGCGGCGCCGCATGCGAGAAGAACTTCAGCGACAGCTCGTCCGAGACCGAGTAGGCCGCGCGCCGCAACTGCTCGACGACCTGCGCGACCGCGGCGCTTTCCGGATCGAGATCGTTCGCGCCGAGCGCGCGCAGCGCCGCCTGAGCGGGCGCGAGCAGGTCGCTCGCGAAGCGGCCGTGGCTGGCTTCGAGGCGCTCGATGTATTCGACCAGGCCCTTGACCTGGAACGCCACCGAACGCGGGTTCGCCTCGTCGCGCAGCACCATGTCGAGCACCGGCAGCCATTCCGGGCCGACCAGATAGCGCGAGCGATAGGTCACGGTCGAGTCGGCGAATTCGAGCAGCCAGTCGAGACCGTGCGAGCGCCCGTCGTCGATCGCGACCTGAAGCGCCTGACACATCGTCGACAGGCGTTCGATGCGCCGCCCGATCGACAGGAAACGCCAGCCGATGCCGCGCGTCATCCCGTCGAGGACGAAGCCCGACAGCGTCATCAGCGCGGTCACCGCGCGGTCGAGCCAGGCCAGGGTCAGCGGCAGCGACGCATGGCGGCGGAACACCGGGTCGGCGGTCAAGCGGTTCAGCGCGCGCCAGTTGTCGGCCGACATGCGGTCGCGCAGGTTGAACGCGACTCTCGAGAGCTGGCGCAGCCGCTCGGCGAGCGCACGCTCGGGATGCGTCGCGGCGCGGCGCAGCTGCGCGGTCGGATCGCGCACCGTGTCGATCAGGCCGAGGCGCAGCGCGAGCGCGAGCGCCGGCGTCGCGCCGTCGGCGCTGCCGCCGGTCTCGTCGATCACGTGGCCGAGCGCGACACGGAGCAGCCGCACCGAGGCATCGCAGCGCTCGCCGTAGCGGCCGAACCAGAACAGGTTTTCGGCGGCGCGCGACGCCAAGGTCGCGTTCGACGAGACCAGGTCGGCGGCGTCGACGGTCGCGGTCAGCAGCGAGAAGCCCGAGTTGACCGGGGCCTCGGAAAGGACCCAGGTGTCCTTCGAGCGGCCGCCGCGCTGCATCGCGATATCGCGGCCGTCGCCGTCGACCGCGACGCGCGTCAGGCCGCCCGGCATCACGTGCCAGCCGTCCGGCGTCGCGACCGCGAAGACGCGCAGGCCGACGGTGCGCGCCGACAGCGTCTCGGGCGGCCCGGGCTCGAGCACCGGCGCCTGCGAAACGTGGACCCACTCCTGCGCGACATAGCGATGCGGCCGCGCCGCGATCCGCGCGCGCAGCAGCACGAGCTCGTCGTGCGACAGGTCGCCGGCGAAGAGCGGCGGCTCGCGCGGCGAACGTTCGAGCGGCTTGATGATCAGCCGGTCGAGACGCTCGGACGCATCGGCGAGCGCGGCCGGCTCGCCGAGCCACCAGGTCGCGACCGACGGCAGCTTCAGCGGCTCGCCGAGCAGCTCGCGGCTCAGCGCCGGCAGATAGCCGAGCAGCGCGCCCGACTCGAGCACGCCGGCGCCGAGCGCGTTGGCGAGCATCACGTTGCCGCGGCGCGCACATTCGGTCAGGCCGGCGACGCCGAGCGCCGAATCGGAGCGCAGCTCGAGCGGGTCACAGTAGTCGTCGTCCTGGCGCCGGACGATCGCGTGGACGCGCGTCAGGCCGTCGATCGTCTTCATCCAGACGCAGTCGTCGCGAACCGTCAGGTCGCTGCCTTCGACCAGCGGGAAGCCGAGATAGCGCGCGAGCAGCGCATGCTCGAAGTAGGTCTCGTTGTACGGCCCCGGCGTCAGCAGCACGATCAGCTGCGGACCGTTGCCGCGCGGCGCCCAGCGCCGCAGCGCCTCGCGCAGCGCATCGAAGAACGCGGCCAGATGCTGGACCTGCAGGTCGTGGAACGGCTGCGGGAACACGCGCGAGACGATCAGCCGGTTCTCGAGCGCATAGCCGGCGCCGGACGGCGCCTGCGTGCGATCGTTCGCGACCCACCAGTGGCCGTCGGGCGAACGCGCGAGGTCGGCCGCGTACTGGAACAGGTGCACGCCGCCCGGCGGGCGGATGCCTTGCGCCTGGTGCAAATAGCCGCTGTGGCCGAACACGACCGGCGCGGGAATAGCCCCGGACTTCAGCAAGGTCTGCGGCCCGTAAATGTCGGCCAGCACTGCGTTCAGCAGCTCGGCGCGCTGCGCGATGCCGGCCTCGATCGCGGCCCATTCGTCGGCCGCGAGCACCAGCGGCAGCGGATCGACCTCCCACGGCCGATCGGCGCCCTTCTCGTCGGCATAGACGTTGTAGGTGACGCCGTTTTCGCGGATGCCGCGCTCGACCAGCGACAGCGTGTCGCCGATCTCGAGGCTCTGGCGCGCGGCCAGCGCGCGCAGGAACGGGTCCCAGTGCGCGCGCGGCACGCCGGGCGATTCGAGCATCTCGTCGAAGCGGCTCTCCGGGACCGCGTACGAGTCGAGCAGTTCTCTCAGCATCGGTGCGCAACCTCCTGCGGCGGTCATTGTCGCCTTCGCGGCCGCGGCGCGACGGCGCGTCAGCCGGCGAGCGCCGCGACCTCGCGGCTCAGGCGATCGACGATCTCGTGCGCGCTGCGCAGCATGTTCTTCAGCAGCGCGATCTTGATCTGCGGATGGCTCGCGCCGAGCTGATCGAACGCGGCGCGGTCGAGCACGCGGCATTCGACCTCGGCATGGGCGACGAGCGCGAACTCGCCGAAGTTCATCGAAGATTTCGCACGACCGCCGACGCTCCCGGCCGCGTCGGGCCGGGACGACCGCATGCAAATCTCAGGCCCGGCGCAGGTCGAGCGTGAACGGGAAATTCGGATTGCGCGTTTCGGGCTGCACCTGCATCGGCCCCGGCGTGTGCCCGGTGCGGAAGAAGCGCGCGAGGCGCCGCGCCTCGGCCTCGTAGGCATTGACCGGGAAGCTCGCGTAGTTGACGCCGCCCGGATGCGCGACGTGGTACTGACAGCCGCCGACCGAGCGGCCGACCCAGGTGTCGACGAGGTCGAAGGTCAGCGGCACGTGCGGATCGATCGTCGGATGCAGCGCCGACGGTGCATGCCAGGCGCGATAGCGCACCGCGGCGACGAATTCGCCGACCGCGCCGGTCGGCTGCAGCGGCAGCGTGCGGCCATTGCAGGTGAGCACATGGCGCTCGCCGACGAGGCCGGTCGCCTTGACCTGGATGCGCTCGAGCGTCGAATCGACATAGCGCGCGGTGCCGCCGGGGCCGCCCTCCTCGCCGAGCACATGCCACGGCTCGAGCGCGACGCGCAGCTCGACCTCGACGCCGCTCGCGGCGAAATCGCCGAGGCGCGGGAAGCGGAAGTTCAGATGCGGCGCGAACCATTCGGGACGCACGTCGTAGCCGGATTCGCGCAGCTCGGCGATCACGTCGCAGAGATCGGCCCAGACGAAGTGCGGCAGCATGAA
>JBDTXV010000088.1:0-7692 GCA_040006015.1 Caldimonas sp. | reverse complement strand
TCGCCCAGGATTGCGATGCGCCCGCGCAAATAGCTCGGATCGGTGCTGCTTCGCGACTGCTCGGCGCAGACGTTTCGGCCTTGGCATGTTGATTCCCACGCAATTCTGAAGTGAACCGCCTTCAGCGCCATTCGCACCGCCGATCGCCGAACGAACTCCTCCTAAACCGCCCCCACGACCGCCGCCTTCTCCGCCTCCGCCGCCCGCTTCGCGAGCATCGCGCTGCCGGTCCGCGACACCGGCTTCCTGCCGACCACGCCCGAGATGAACTCGGCCGCATCGACGAGACGGTCGAGATCGATGCCGGTCTCGATGCCGAGGCCGTTCAGCAGGAAGACCACGTCCTCGGTGCCGACGTTGCCGGTCGCCCCCTTCGCGTACGGGCAGCCGCCGAGGCCGGCGACGCTGGCATCGAACACGTGGATGCCCATCTCGAGGCTGGCGTAGATGTTGGCGATGGCCTGGCCCCAGGTGTCGTGGAAATGGCCGCTGACTTCGCCGATCGGGAAGTGGCGCAGCGCGCGCTCCATCGCGGCACGCACCTTGACCGGCGTGCCGACGCCGATCGTGTCGGCGATGCCGACGTGGTCGACGCCGATCCCCTTCAGCATCACGACGACGCGCTCGACTTCGTCGGGCGTGACCTCGCCCTGATACGGGCAGCCGACCGCGACCGACAGCGCCGAACGCACCTTGATGCGCGCCGCATGCGCCGCCGCGACGACCGGCGCGAAGCGCTCGATCGATTCGGCGATCGAGCAGTTGATGTTGCGCCGGCTGAACGCCTCGCTCGCCGACGCGAACACGACGATCTCGTCGGGCCGGCTCGCGACGGCCGCTTCGAAGCCCTTCAGGTTCGGCGTCAGCACCGAATAGCGCACGCCCGGCTTGCGCTCGACTGCCGCCATCACTGCGGCGTTGTCGGCCATCTGCGGCACCCACTTCGGGCTGACGAAGCTCGTGACCTCGATCTCGCGCAGGCCCGCGGCCTGCAGCCGGTGCACGAGCTCGACCTTCTGCGCGGTCGTGACAGGTTGCGCTTCGTTCTGCAGTCCGTCGCGGGGGCCTACTTCGACGACAGTGACATGACTGGGCAGCATCGCGGGCCTCCGAACTTTGCTTCAGGTGCGCATCGACGAGATGCGCATCACGCTTCGGCGACGAGCCGCAGCAGCTCGCCGCCTTCGTCTACCTGGTCGCCGACGACGTAGAGCAGCTCCTCGATCGTGCCGTCGCGCGGCGCCGCGATCGTGTGCTCCATCTTCATCGCTTCCATCACCGCCAGCGGCTGGCCGGCCGCGACCTTGTCGCCGACGCCGGCGAGGAACGCGATCACCTTGCCCGGCATCGGCGCGGTCAGGCGCCCGGCCTCGACCGCATGGTCGCCGGCATGCGCGATCGGATCGATCTCGTCGACGACGGCCGCGCCGTCGACCGAGAACACGCTGATGCGCTGGCCGGTCGCGTAGACCGTCAGCGTGTGGCGCCTGTCGCCGAGCTGCACGTCGTGCAGGTTCGGGCCGAGCGCCTCGGCGCCGAAGGTCCAGCGTTCGACGTCGCGCACGAGCACCTGCGCGCCGCTGCGCGCGCGCTCGAGCGTGAACACGTGATGCGCGCCCTTCGCTTCGATGTCGAAGCGGCGCAGCGCGCTGCCGTGCAGACGCCAGCCGTCGCGCCGCGACCACGGGTCGGCGTCTTCGAGCGCGCGCTCGGCTGCGAGCGCATGCGCGACGACGCCGGCCGCGGCGATCTCGAGCGCGAGCCCGGGCTGTTCGAAAAGCTGCGCGCGTTCGCGCTCGATCAGCGCGGTGTCGAGATCGGCCGCGTCGAACGAGCGGCTGGTGACAACGCGGCGCAGGAACGCGACATTGGTCTGCACGCCGACGATGTGGGTCTGCGCGAGCGCGGCGTCGAGCCGCGCGAGCGCCTGGGCGCGGTCCCGGCCCCAGACGATCAGCTTCGCGATCATCGGGTCGTAGTGCGGCGTGATCGAGTCGCCTTCGCGCACGCCGCCGTCGATGCGCGCGATGTCGCCGCCGCGTTCGAACTCGCGCGCCGGCGGCATGCGGTAGACCTCGAGCCGGCCGGTCGCCGGCAGGAAGCCGGCATCGGGGTTCTCGGCGCAGATGCGCGCCTCGATCGCATGGCCGTCGATGCGCAACTGCTGTTGCGTCAGCGGCAGCGGCTCGCCGGCGGCGACACGCAGTTGCCACTCGACGAGGTCGATCCCGGTGATCGCTTCGGTGACCGGATGCTCGACCTGCAGCCGCGTGTTCATCTCCATGAAGAAGAAGCGCAGGTCGGCATCGGCGCTGGTCGGCGTGTCCGCCGCCACCGGCTCGGCGATGAACTCGACGGTGCCGGCGCCGACATAGCCGACCGCGCGCGCCGCGGCGACCGCGGCCTCGCCCATCTCGCGCCGGCGCGCTTCGCCGATTCCCGGCGCCGGCGCTTCCTCGAGCACCTTCTGGTGTCGCCGCTGCACCGAGCAGTCGCGCTCGAACAGGTAGACGCAATTGCCGAACGTGTCGCCGAAGACCTGGATCTCGATATGCCGCGGCCGCGTCACGTAGCGCTCGATCAGCACCGCGTCGTCGCCGAAGCTCGCCATCGCCTCGCGCTTGCACGATGCGAGCGCGGCCTCGAAGGCCTCGGCCGCGGCGACGATGCGCATCCCCTTGCCGCCGCCGCCGGCGCTGGCCTTGATCAGCACCGGATAGCCGATCCGGTCGGCCTCGCGCTGCAGCACCGCCGGGTTCTGGTCGGCGCCGTGGTAGCCGGGCACGAGCGGCACGCCGGCCGCGCCCATAAGCCGCTTCGCCTCGGCCTTCAGACCCATCGCGCGGATCGCCGATGCCGGCGGGCCGATGAAGACGATGCCGGCCCGTTCGCAAGCCTCGGCGAACTCGTCGTTCTCGCTGAGGAAGCCGTAGCCCGGATGGATCGCTTCGGCGCCGGTCGCCTGCGCGGCGGCGAGGATGCGGTCGGCGCGCAGATAGCTCTCCTTCGGCGCCGCGCTGCCGATCCGCACCGACTCGTCGCAGGCAAGCACGTGCTTCGCGCCGGCATCGACATCGGAATAGACCGCGACGGTGCGGATGCCGAGGCGGCGCGCGGTCGCGGCGACGCGGCAGGCGATTTCGCCGCGGTTGGCGATTAGGATTTTCTTGAACATGGTTGCTCCGCGCCGCGATCGCCTGCGCACGCTGCGCGTGCCACGCGATGTGGCTTCGTCGCTGCGCCTTTGCGCAGCTGGTCGCCGCGATTGGCAACCAATATCTTCTTGAACATGGGCCGTCCTGCGTATCGGTTGCGGGCTACACCGGCTGGCCGAGCTTCGGCTCGCGGCCGCGCAGCTTCGACCACAGCCCGCGCAGGAACTTCATCAACAGCGCGATGATCGCGAGCATCGACAGGGTCGCGACCGCGATCACGACGAGCGCGACGACCGGATGCGCGAACGCGAGCCAGACCGCGCCCGGCGCGGCCGCGTCACCGAGCAGCGACAGCGCGATGTTCGAGAACGGCTCGGGCGACGTGTTGACCGCGGCCCGCGTCGTCGCCTTCGCGATGTGGCTGGTCGCGGCGAGCGAGCCGCCGAGCAAGGCAGCGACGGTCGCCCAGGTCGCCTGGTCGCTGCCGAACACCGCGGCCGCGAGCGCCGCGCCGGCCGGGATGCGGACCAAAGTGTGGACCGTGTCCCAGAGCGTGTCGACGCCCGGGATCTTGTCGGCGAAGAACTCGATGAACAGCATGAAGCCGCTCGCGCCGAGCATCAGCGGATGCTCGAGCAGGTGCAACCCCGGCGGCAGAGAAACCCAGCCGAGAAAGCCGGCCATCCCGGTCAGGAACAGAACCGCATAAAGACGCAGCCCACTGGCCCAGCCGAGCGCGGCGGCGATCGCGAGCAGATGGGTCGTGTCGAGGTTCATCTCAGGAGTCTGCCAGCCACGCGGGTTTGCGTTTCAGCAGGAAGCTTTGCACGCCTTCCCTGCCCTCGTCGCTGGCGCGGATGTCGGCGATCCGGCGCGCGGTCTCGGCACGCAGATCGGCGTCGATCGGGCGCCCGGCGACGTCCTGCACGAGCTTCTTGCAGGCCCGCGTCGCGGTCGGGCCGTTCGCGACCAGCACCGCGACGAGCTCGGCGACCCTCGCATCGATCGCGTCGGCGGCGCAGAGCTCGTGGACGAAGCCGAGACGGTGCGCTGTCGCCGCATCGAAGCGCTCGGCGGTCACGAAATAGCGCCGCGCCGCCTGTTCGCCGAGCGCGCGGATCACATACGGGCTGATCGTCGCCGGCAGCAGGCCGAGGCGCGACTCGCTGAGGCAGAACGTCGCCGCGTCGCTCGCGACGAGCACGTCGCAAATCGCGGCGAGGCCGACGCCGCCGGCATAGCAGTCGCCGTGGATGCGCCCGACGACCGGCACCGGGCAGGCGTAGATCGCCCACAGCATCTCGGCGAGCGCCTGCGCATCGGCGCGGTTCTGTTCCCAGGTGTAGCCCGCCATCTGCCGCATCCAGCCGAGGTCGGCGCCGGCGCAGAAGGCCTTGCCGCGGCCGCCGAGCACGATCGCGCGCAAGGCCGTGTCGGCGCCGAGCGCGTCGAACGCGGCGCGGAGCTCGGCGACGACGCCGTCGTTGAAGGCGTTGCGAACCTCGGGGCGGTTCAGCCAGACCTCGGCGACGTGGACCGAAGGGCGGCGGATCTCGAGCGTCGGGGCGTTGTTCATTGGGTGGCCTCCGTGCGGGCGGCACCTTCGGCCTGCAGCATCCAGACCAGATCGAGCTCGGGGCAGTCGTGTCCCATCGCGGTGACCCCCGCGGTGATCTGGCCGCGGTGATGCGTGCCGTGGTTGAAGACATGGCCGAGGGTCGGCGCGAACGGCAGCGACTGCGGCACGCCGCGCGTCGTCGTGTAGTCGAGCGTGCCGTCGAAGCGGCGCGGATCGAACGCGGCGATCAGCGGCTCCCACCGCCGGGCGGCGGCGACGAGGCGCTCGCGCAGCGCCGCGCGGTCGGTCTCGAGCTCGGTATCGAGCGCGATCCGGTTCGAGACCCCGTGCGCGAAGCGCGGAAACCAGACCTCGTGCTCGGCGACGAGCAGATGATTCAGCGTCGCGTGGATGCTGCCGAAGAACAGGCCCGCATCACCGCGGTAGTCGTCGTCGGACAGCGCATCGACGTGCTCGAACAGGCGCCGCGTCGCCCAGACGTCGTAGCGCGCCAGCGTCGCGAAGTAGGCGTGCAACTGCATCGTTCAGTACCGCTTCGCGACCTCGTCGAGCATCACCTCGGTCGCGCCGCCGCCGATCGCGAGCACGCGCGCGTCGCGCCACAGCCGCTCGATCGCGGTCTCGCGCATGTAGCCCATGCCGCCGTGGAACTGCTGGCAGGTCTGCACGACCTCGTTGACGAGCTCGCCGGTCAGCGCCTTCAGCATCGAGACCTGCTGCACCACGTCCTGCTTCTGCGTGACGCGCCACGCGCAGTCGTACATGAACGCGCGCGCGGCGTGCACCTTGGCGTCGAGCATCGCGAGGCGCTGGCGGATCGTCTGCTTCTCGAACAGCGGCGCGCCGAATGCGCGCCGCTCGCGCACGAAGTCGAGCGTCATCTTCAGCGCCTGCGTCGAATGGCCGACCGCCATCGCGGCCAGCGCGATGCGTTCGGTCTGGAAGTTCTTCATCACCGAATAGAAGCCCTTGTTCTCCTCGCCGAGCAGGTTCGCGGCCGGGATGCGGCAATCGTCGAAGACCAGCTCGGCGGTATCGGACGAGAGCCAGCCCGATTTCTTCAGCGCGCGGCCGACCGTGAAGCCCGGCGTGCCCTTCTCGACGATGAACATCGACATGCCGTGGCGCGCACTGGTCGCCACGGCCGGCGGGGCGCCTTGGGGAGTCTTGGCGGCGATGAAATAGAGATCGGCATGGACGCCGTTGGTGATGAAGAGCTTGGTCCCGTTCAGCACCCACTCGTCGCTCTCGCGGCGCGCCGTCGTCTTGATGCCGGCGACATCGGAGCCGGCCCCCGGCTCGGTGATGCCGACCGCGGTGATCGTGCGCCCGGCCGTGATGCCCGGCATGTACTTCGCCTTCTGCGCCGCGCTGCCGGCGTGATGCAGGTGCGGGCTCGCCATGTCGGTGTGGACCAGCACGGTGATGATGAAGCCGCCGAAGGTCGACTGCGACAGCGCTTCGGCGAAGACCAGGTTCGTCAGCGCATCGGCCTCGGCGCCGCCGTGCTCGCCCGAATACATCAGGCCGAGCAGGCCGGCGTCGCCCATCTTGCGCAGCACCTCGCGCGGCGTCGAGCCGGCGTCTTCCCAGGCCAGCGCATGCGGCTCGACCTCGCGCGCGATGAAGCGCTCGATCTGCTCGCGCAGCAGCTCGTGTTCGGGGGTGAGATAGATGTTGTCCATGTTCAGTGGCGCCAGACGCGCAGGCCGCGAAACTGCTCGAATGAATCGAAATCGCCATCTCGATGCAACAGCAGGTAGCCACGCTCGATGCAGAAGGTGGCGACGATCGCATCGACCGCGCCACCCACCGTGACGCCGTGCGCGCGCAAGGACCGATAGTGATCGACGGCAGCCAGTGCCAGCTCACGGCCACCGGTCGATTCGATGCTGAGGCTTTCCATCAACGTGCGGGCTTGGCGCAAGCCCTGCTCGGTGCGGAATCCGCGCAGCACTTCGAAAAGCACCAGGTCCGGCACCACCACGCGGACCTCCGAATCTGCCAACACCCGGCGAAGCACGTCGCGCGCCGGATTCGGCGCACCGGAAAAGTAGTCGATCCAAACGCTGGAATCAACGACGACCACGGCGCCCCTCCGACGCGACCTTGGCCCTCTTGGCCGCGCTGCGTGGAGATGCTGGGGGCGGTGCCGACGCCGCAGCGGGAGATCGAGCCGGCGCAGTCCAGTCGATGGACTCGTCGCCTTCCCACTTGAGCTTGCCTTCCCACTTGAGGATCTCCCGGTAAGCCGCCTGCCGAGCAAGAAGCTTCAGCCCGGCCTCGACCGCCTCCCGCTTGGTCTGGTATGGGCCCGCTTTCAACGCGTTCGCCATCAACTCGTCGTCGATTTCAATGTTGGTGCGCATTGTGCATTATTCGCATGTTTGGTACACATCGTACATCACATCCGGAAGACGCCGAACTTCGGCTCCCCGATCGGCGCGTTCAGGCTCGCCGAAAGCGCGAGCGCGAGCACGCGCCGCGTCGATGCCGGATCGATCACGCCGTCGTCCCACAGTCGCGCGCTGGCGAAATAAGGGTGCGCCTGGTGCTCGAACTGATCCAGGATCGGCTGCTTGAACGCGGCCTCTTCGTCGGCGCTCCACGCGCCGCCCTTCCGCTCGATGCCGTCGCGGCGCACCGTCGCGAGCACGCTCGCGGCCTGCTCGCCGCCCATCACGCCGATGCGCGCGTTCGGCCACATCCAGAGGAACCTCGGCCCGAACGCGCGTCCGCACATGCCGTAGTTGCCGGCGCCGAACGAGCCGCCGATGATCACCGTGAATTTCGGCACCTGCGCGGTCGAGACCGCGGTCACCATCTTCGCGCCGTGCTTGGCGATCCCTTCGGCCTCGTACTTGCGCCCGACCATGAATCCGGTGATGTTCTGCAGGAAGACCAGCGGCACCTTGCGCTGGCAGCAGAGCTCGATGAAGTGCGCGCCCTTCAGCGCCG
>JBDTXV010000087.1:0-7706 GCA_040006015.1 Caldimonas sp. | reverse complement strand
GAGGCGCACCGAAGGCCGCGGCGAAGACGACCGCGAAATCCGCCACGACCGGCCCGGTCGACCCGCTGCAATGGTGGGGCGCATTGACGAAGCAGTTCAGCGAGCTCGCCGCGAACGCGATCAAGGACACGACGACCGATGCCGCGAAGAGCCTGGCCGGCAACGTGATGAAGCAATCGATCAACGCGGCCGGCGAGACGCTGCAGAAGGCCATTCCGAAAGCGACCGACGCGGTCCGCAAGGCCAAGGCGGCGCCGCGCAAGCGCGCCGCTGCGAAGCGCTGACCGCAGGCGATCGGGCGATCCGGCGAGCTTCGATGCGCCGCTTCCTGCACGGCCATGCGACGCATCCCGACTGGAGGATCGCGCTCGGGCTCGCCGCGGCGCAGATCGACGCACAGCGCGATCCGAGCGCCGGCGCGCCGACGCTCGGCTGGATCTATCTGACCGATCGCTACGCCGACCAGGCCGAGGCGCTGCTCGGCGAGCTGCGCCGGCGCTGGCCCGGCGTCGAATGGATCGGCGCGACCGGCGTCGGCGTCGCGGCGAGCGGCGTCGAGTATTTCGACGAGCCGGCGCTCGCGCTGTTGCTGACCGATCTGCCGCGCGAAAGCTTCCGCGTCTTTTCCGGCGCCGCGCCGTTGCGCCGGTTCGCGGCATCGACCGCGCAGGTCCACGCCGACCCGGCCGCCGCGGACCTGAACGAGCTGATCCGCGACATGAGCGCGCGCACTGCGACCGGCTACCTGTTCGGCGGGCTGGCGGCGTCGCGCGAGACTCCGGTCCACATCGCGAACGACGCGCTCGCCGGCGGCCTCTCGGGCGTCGCGTTCGCGGCCGATGTCGAGGTCGTCTCGCGCGTGACGCAGGGCTGTCAGCCGTTCGGTCCGTCGCGCGAAATCAGTGCCGCCGACGGCAACGTGATCACCGTTCTCGACGGCGAGCCCGCGCTCGATTGCCTGCTGCGCGACCTGCGCGCCGACAGCACCGACCCGCGCGACGCGCTGCCGCGTCTGCGCGAAACAATGGTCGGCCTCAGCGACCCGAACGATGCCTGCGACGACGGCGCCGCGAGCGGTGCACGACGCGGCGCGTTCGGCGCCGACACGCGCGTGCGCCATCTGATCGGCATCGACACGGCACGCCGCGGCATCGCGATCGGCGACCTCGCCGAGCCGGGGATGCGACTTGCGTTCTGCAGCCGCAATGCCGAGGCGGCGCGGCGCGACCTGATGCGCATCTGCGCCGAGATTCGCGAGGAGACCGAGCCCGAGGCGCTGCCGCTCGCGACCGCCGAAGCGCTGAAGAACGCCGGCCCGAGCGAACCGGGCCCGACCCAGTCCGGCATCGCCGGCGCGATCTACATCAGCTGCGCCGGCCGCGGCGGTCCGCATTTCGGCGCGCCGTCGGCCGAGCTGCAGATCGTCCGTCACGCGCTCGGCGACGTGCCGCTCGCCGGCTTCTTCGCGGCCGGCGAGATCGCGCGCCATCACGTCTACGGCTATACCGGAGTGCTGACGGTCTTCCGCGCCGATCCGGATTGAGGCCCGGCCGATTCGTGCCGACCGAGGTGGCCCTGGTCGGCCCGGAAGGCGCAGACACAGACGACCCGCGGACGCGGCGGGTCGAGCACCCAGGTCGTCGGGATCGCGCCGCTCGCGGCCGCGCTGTCGCGGCGTTCGACGCACAAACGGCTTTCGCGCCGCGCCGGATCGCTGTATTCGACCAGGACCTCGTCGTCGGCCAGCTCGAAGTGCTTGTGGATCAGGTGCAGCGCGAAACGGCCGAGCCGGCCGTGGCGTTCGAGCACCTCGCGCAGCTCGGCGATGCAGGCGAGATCGCCGCGGTCGAGCGGCGCGACCTCGCACAGGTCTTGCAGGCTCTGCCACTGCAGCGGCCGGATCGTCAACGGGTTCATCGCCCCCTCCAATCGTGCGGCGCGCCGACGGCGCCATCGCTGCAGACGAGGCTAGGCCGCCGACGTTATGCGGGCGTTATCGCGGCCGTGTCAATCCGCCGCGACATGCCAGCCGAGGCGCCGGCCAGCGGCCGCGATCAGGTCCCGGTTGATCGCATTGCGCTGCAGGAAGCTGGCGCGAAACGGCGCCGGCACCTGCGGCAGCGCGCGCTGCACGGCCCAGCCGTAAGCCCGCGCCAGCGCTTCGTTCGCGGCGCGTTCGTCGCCGAGCGCGAGATAGGCGCGATGCAGCGTCCACCACGCTTCGGGCGGAAAGATGTCGGCGGGCTGCACGCTGTCGAGCGCCGCCGCGATCCGGTCGAGCGCCGGCCGATCGGCGGCATCGAGCACGCCGGCGCGGATCAGATGCTGCAGCCGGTACACCCGCGCGCGCGCCGCGACACCGTCGTGCTCGAGGGCCTCGGCCTCGCCGAGCACCGCGGCGCAGGCCTCGAGCGCCGCGTCCGGCTCCAGCGCGAGCGTCGCGTCGAGCTGCGCGAGCATCCGGTTGTACGGATCGGACTGCGGCCCGAGCAGCTCGAGCGCGCGCGCCAGGGCGTCGCGGCCGCTGTGGCCGAGCGCGCGATCGAGGCGCGCGGAGAGGAGCAGCGTGCGGCCCTGCACCGACGTCATCGGCACCGGCGGATGTTCGAGCGCCTTGCGTGCGCGTGCATGCTGGCCGAGCTGCAGCAGCAGGTTCGCGCGGTGGTTCGTCGCGACGACGCTCCAGATCGTCTGGCCGTTGCGCGCGAAACAGGCGTCGGCGCGGTCGAGCTCGTCGAGCGCGTCGGCATAGCGGCCGACGCTGCCGCTGTAGATCGCGACGTACATGTCGATCACGCCGGCCGCCGGACCGCTGACGTCGCCAAGCGGCTCGCGCAGCGCGCGTGCGCGCTTCGCGTGGTCGAGCGCCTGCTCGACATGGCCGAAGTTGCCTTCGACGGTCGCGAGGTTCGAGGTCAGCGTCGCGAGCTCGGCGTGGTCGCCGACCGCCTGCGCGCATTGCATCGCGCGGCGCAGCGCCTCGGCGGTGTCGCGCAGGCGCAGCGCGGCCTTCAGCACGTACGCGTAGTCGGACCAGAAATGCTGGCGCTGTTCTTCGTTGCCGCCGTTCTCGACCGCGGCACGGAACGGCTCGATCACCTGCAGCGCTTCGGCGGCGCGCGCCGCCTGCGCCAACGCGACCGCGAGCAGCCGCGCGGCTTCGAAGCGCGGCCAGACGGCCTCGAGCCTCGTCGCGGCATCCAGGGCCGCGCGCGCCGCGGCCTCGCCGGCCGCGTGGTCGCCGGCCATCAGCGCGACATTGGCCTTCGCGGTCAGCGCGCGCATCCGCTGCGGCTCGGTCTGCTCGTCGGCGGCGAGGCGTTCGGCGAGCTGCATCGCGATCTGCACGCCGTGCACGAAGATCACCGACTCGATGCTGTCACCGCGCGCATCGAAGGCCTTGCCGGCCATGCCGGCGCGGTCGTAGCACGCGGCGGCGCGCTCCCACAGCATCACCTCGTCGGCGCGGCGCGACGCGCGCTGCGCATGGCGGGCCGCGCCGACATCGGCGTCGCCGGCGCGCGGCCACGCCTGCGCGAGCGCCCAGTGCGGCGCGACGCAGGCGGCCGGCCGGTCGAGCGCTTCGAGGCGCTCGGCAAGACGGCCGTGAAGCGCCTGCGCGATCGCGTCCGGCAGCGCGCGGACGACGCCCTCTGCAATCAGGTCGTGGCTGAAGCGGGCGCCGCGCAGCACCTGCGTCTGCTCAAGCTCGCGCCAGGCCTCGACGATGTCGAGCGGATGCGCTTCGAGCACCAGCGCGGCGACTTCGGCATCGAAGTCGCTGCCGGCCAGCGCGGCGACACGCGCCAGCCGCAGCGCCGGCTCGGACAGACGCGCCAGCCGGCGCTCGATCAGCGTGTTCAGTCCGGCCGGCACCGGCAGCCGCGCGCCGTGCGGACGCGGCGCGGCAGCGCCGAGCGCGAGCAGCGCACGCAGCGTCTCGAGCGCGAACAGCGGATTGCCGCCGCTGTGCGCAACCAGCGGCGCGCTCCACGCCGCCGGTTCGAACTGCGGCAGCGCGAGCGAGGCGAGCAGCGCCTCGATCGAGTCGGCATCGAGCACGTCGAGCGCCAATGTCTCGACACCGAGCCGGTCGGCGCCGTCGAGCCACGCGACCAGCGTCGGAGGCATCTCCTGACCGCGCACGCCGAGCAACCACGTCAGCCGTGGCGCGGTCTGCGCGGCGGCGAGCGCGAGCAGGCATTCGAGCGATGCCTCGTCGGCGTGGTGCAGGTCGTCGATCGCGAGGCCGGCCAGACCGCCATCGGCCCAGGCCTCGAGCGCAGCGCCGAGCGCCTGCTGCAGCCGCAGCGGCTCGAGCCGGCCCGGCGGCGCCGCGCCGAACTCGGGCGCGAGGCGCGCCAGCTCTGCGGACACCCACGGTTCGAGCGAAACCGCGTGGCGCGCCTGCGCGGCGCGCAGCAGCCGCGCCAGCAGCGCATACGGCAGGTGCGCTTCGCCGGCCAGCGCGCCGGTGCCGAGCAGGCCGGGCTCGGCGTCGAGTACGTCCTCGATCAGCCGCGTCTTGCCGATCCCCGGGTCGCCGGTCAATAGCAGCACCCGCCGGGCGCGGATCGCCGCGACGAGGTGCTTGCGTTCGGCCTCGCGCCCGATCACGCGCGGCGGCCGCAGCACCGCGACCGGCGGCGCGGACGGACGCAGCGCAGCGCTCGCGCCCGACGCGATCAGCGCCGCGAGATCGCGCGTCTCGCGATCCGGCGGCGCGTTCAGCTCGCGCTTCAGCACGTCGCGGCAGCGATCGTAGGCGGCGAGCGCGGCGGCGCGGTCGCCGCGCAGATAGTGCAGGCGCATCAGCCGGCGATGCGCGTGTTCGAGCAGCGGATCGTCGCCGACCAGCCGTTCGGCGTAGCGCAACGCGCGCGCGAGCTCGCTGCGCGCTTCGTGACTCGACGCCAGCTCGGCGAGCGCATCGCGGCGCTGCTCGCGCCAGCGCGCGCGTGCGCTCTCGATCCAGTCGGCCAGCTCGAGACAGTCGCCGTAATCGTGATGGCCGAGCAGCTCACCGGCGCGCGCCTGCGCATCGGCACCGAGCCGCGCCGCGATGCCGTCGAGATCGTGGCGCACGCCGGGCGCGAGGCGCAGCTCGCCGTCGGCCTCGACCAGCTCGCGTCCGCTCGCGCGCTGCAGCCGGAACAGGCGCTGGCGCAGGTTGTTGCGGGCCTGCGCCGGCGACGCCCCGGGCCAGAGCAGCGCGGCGAGCTCGGCACGCTGGCGCGCGCCGTCGAGCGCGAGCAGCGCGAGCAGCGCCGCGGCCTTGCGTTCGAGTGGCAGGCGCGTGCCGTCGACGCTGCGCAGGCACGGCAGGTCGAGCAGTTCGAAGTGCAACGCCGGCGCGGCGAGCGTCGCGCCGGCGTCCGTTGCGGCATCGGTCGAGTGCATCAGATGACAAAGCGCCGGCCGGTGGCCGAGCGTGTGCGTCAGCGCGACTGTGCATCACGCGAGCATCGCCGCGCAAGGCGCACGCGCGCGCATAACGCGGGCGTAACGGGCTCTTCCTAGGATGACTTCGACCGATCCGGCGGGTCGGCAGGCATGCGAGGCGCCGCCGTTCTCGCGCTCGACGACGAAAGGATCAGAGCCATGAAGACGACATTCCCACGACTCGAATCACGCCGCGATGCGGTCCGACCGGGAGCGGCGCTGCTGCTGGCGCTCGCGCTCGCCGGACCGGCCGGGGCCCAGCTCGTGTCCCAGAAATACGTCGTGACCGATCTCGGCACGCTCGGCGGCACCGAGGCCGCCGCGCTCGGCATCAACAACGCCGGGCAGGTGGTCGGCTACTCGCAGACGCCGGGTGACGCCGCGACGCGCGCGTTTCGCACCGCACCGAACCGGTCGATCGCGGCCACCGACGACCTCGGTACGCTCGGCGGACCGAACAGCGTCGCCTATTCGATCAACAGCACCGGCCAGGTCGCCGGCGACGCGGACACCGCCGATGCCGGACCGTTCAGCTCGATCGTCCGGCGCGCATTTCGTGCCGACCCGGGCGCGCCGATGATCGATCTCGGCACGCTCGCGCCGAACGGCGGCGCGAACGGCTTCAACAACAGCGGCGGCCGCGCGATCAACGACGCCGCCAACGTCGTCGGCTTCGCGACGGTGCCTGCGGACCTGTGCGCCTCGTCGTCGCACGCGTTTCGCACGTATCCGGGGCAGACGATCAATGCGTCGGTCAGCAACCTCGGCACGCTGGTGCCCTACCCGTTCCTCGGCTGCCGCTCGAGCATCGCGTGGGGCGTGAACAGCCTGAGCCTGACCGTCGGATCGACCGCGACAACAGTGACGACCGGCTACCCGAACCATGCGTTCCGCTACACCCCGTTCGGCGGGATGATCGACATCGGCACCCTGGGCGGACGCGACAGCCAGGCCTTCGCGGTCAACGACCTCGCCGAGGTCGTCGGCGATTCGAAGCTCGCGCCCGACGCGGTCAACAATCCGTTCGACAGCCCGCACGCGTTCCTGAGCCAGGGCATTGCCGGTCCGCGCGACCTCGGCACCTTGGGCGGCACCTACAGCACCGCGGTCGCGCTGAACATGCGCTATCCGCTCGACAGCCAGGTCGTCGGCACATCGAGCACCACCGGCGACGCGGCCGTCCACGCGTTCCTGTGGACCGGCAATGTCTGGAACGGCGGCACGATGGTCGATCTGAACAGCCTGATCGCCGCGAACTCCGGCTGGGAGCTGAAGGCGGCGCGGGCGATCAACAACAAGGGTCAGGTCGTCTGCGACGGCTATCGCAACGGCAGCTTCCGCGCGGTGCGCCTGGACCCGGCCGATGTCGCCGTCGGCGTGCTGATCGGCGCACTGTCGGACCCGACCTACCAGCTGACCGACGGCCAGGTCAACAGCCTGACCGACAAGCTGCAGAGCGTCTACAACTCGATCCAGCAAGGCCTCGTGAAGCAGGCCGTCAATCAGCTGAACGCCTATCTGAATTCGATCGACAGTTACGCGAAGAACGGCAAGATCACGACGGCGACCGCCGCCGCGCTGACCGCGGCCGGCAGGGCGATCCTGGCGATCCTGTAGTTCGGAGCGGTCGACAGACACGGCGCCGCTACCGGAGGCGCCGCAACGACCGCGGCCCGCGCCGTCCCATCTCTCTAGGCGGCCGTGTCGAGATCGGCGCCGGCCACGCTACATTGCGGTGATGAATGCTCCGCTTCCGGCCGTTGCCGCCGAAGACCCGGCCGAACGCAATCGGCGCCAGGCCGCGGTCGTCGCCGCGCTGGCGCCGCTGCTGCCGGCCCATGCGCTGCTCTGGCGGCGCGAGGACACCGTCCCGTACGAGTGCGACGGGCTGACCGCGTACCGCGAGCAGCCGCTCGTCGTCGCGCTGCCCGAGACCGAGGAGCAGGTCGCGGCGGTGCTGCGCATCTGCCACGGCCTCGCGGTGCCCGTCGTCGCGCGCGGCTCGGGCACGGGCCTGTCGGGCGGCGCGCTGCCCGATCCGCTCGGCGTGACGCTGAGCCTGGCCAAGTTCAACCGCATCCTCGCCATCGACCGCAGCGCGCGCACGGCCACCGTTCAATGCGGCGTCCGCAACCTCGCGATCAGCGAAGCGGCCGCGCCCTACGGCCTCTTCTACGCGCCCGATCCGAGCAGCCAGATCGCCTGCTCGATCGGCGGCAACGTCGCCGAGAACTCGGGCGGCGTGCATTGCCTGAAATACGGCC
>JBDTXV010000086.1:0-7772 GCA_040006015.1 Caldimonas sp. | reverse complement strand
TGACGATCGAGCCCATCGCCTTCTCGACGATGTTCGAGAGGCCGCCCTTCTTGTTTCCCGGCGTCGTGTTCGCGCTGCGATCGACCTTGCCGCGGCTCAGATAGGCGTCGTACCAGGCCATCTCGCGGATCATCGCGTCGGCGACCTCGGGCGTCGTCGCCCGCGCGGTCAGCTGGTCGATGCCGTCGCGGACTTCGGTGACTTCGCTGAACATCACGGTCGCGCCGGCGCGCACCAGCAGGTCGGAGCAGAAGCCGACCGCGGGGTTCGCAGTCACGCCGCTGAACGCATCGCTGCCGCCGCACTGCACGCCGACGACCAGCGCGCTCGCCGGGCAGGTCTCGCGCCGGCGCGAGTTCAGGCGTTCGAGGTGCTCTTCGGCTGTGGTCATGATCGACTCGATCATCGACATGAATCCGATATGCACCTCGTCCTGCAGGCAGACGACGTCGAGCTTCGCCTCTTCGGTCGCGCCGACATCGGCGACGTTGCGTTCGTCGACGATCGCGAAGCTCCCGGGCGGCAGCAGCCGCTCGGGCTGCAGCTTCTCGCAGCCGAGGCTGACGACCATCACTTCGCCGCCGAAGTTCGGGTTCAGCGAGATGTTGCGCAGCGTGCGGATCGGGATCTCGGCCCCCGGCGCATCGATCGCGACGCCGCAGCCGTAGGTGTGCTCGAGGCCGACGACGTCGTCGACGTTCGGATACTTCGGCAGCAGCTCGGCCTTGATGCGCGCGATCCCGAAGTCGAGCACGCCGGCGACGCACTGCACCGTCGTCGTGATCGCGAGGATGTTGCGGCTGCCGACCGAGCCGTCGGGATTGCGGTAGCCCTCGAAGGTGTAGCCGTCGAGCGCCGGCAGCGGCGGCGGCTTGACCGTCGCGATCGGCAGGCCTTCGAGCGAGCGCGCCTCGGGCATCTCGAGCAAGCGCTCGTGGACCCAGCTGCCCTTCGGGATCGCCCGCGCGGCGCGGCCGATCACGACGTTGTAGCGCCGCACCGCGGCGCCGGCGGCCAGATCCTCGAGGGCGACCTTGTGTCCTTGCGGCACCTTGTCGACGAGGCGCAGTCCCGACGCGAACACGGTCCCGGCCGGCAGCCCGCCGTCGTTCGCGACGATCGCGACGTTGTCGAGCTCGTGCATCGCGATGTACAGAGGCGCGAGGGATGTCGCTTCGGCCATCGTCGGGAACTCCAGGGACGTGGGTCGTGAAGGGCGCGCCGGTCGACGAACGCGTGCCCGCGAACTCAGTCGGCGGTGATCTTGCCGACCTCGATTACCTTCTTCCAGCGCGCGAACTCGGCAGCCTGGAACGCGGTGAACTGCTCCGGCGTGTTGCCGACGATTTCGAAACCGAGATCGAGCAGCCTCGGCTTGACCGCAGGGTCGTTCAGTGCGGCGACGATGCCGTCGTGCAGCTTGGCCTTGATGTCGGCCGGCAGACCCTTCGGCGCCGCGAAGGCCTGCCACGAGTAGACGGTGACGCCCTTGTAGCCGAGCTCGGCCATCGTCGGCACGTCCGGCAGCAACGGCGAGCGCATCGCGCTCGTCGCCGCGAGCGCCCGCAGCTTGCCGGCCTTGATGCTCGGCAGACCGGTGTTGATGTTCATGAACGTCGCATCGACCTGCCCGCCGAGCAGGTCCGACAACGCCGGCGCGCCGCCCTTGTACGGAATGTGCAGTCCGCTGGTCTTCGTCTCCTGCCAGAACAACTCGGCCGTCAGGTGGTCGCTGGTGCCGTTGCCGGCCGACGCGAAGCTCATCTTGCCGGGGTTCGCCTTCTCGAACGCAAGCACGTCGGCGAGCGACTTGTGCGGCGAGCTCGCCGGCACCGTCAGCACGTTCGGCGCCTGCACCGCGAGCGAGATGTAGTCGAAGTCCTTCAACGGGTCGTAGCCGGTGTTCTTGATCAGATGCGGGCCGATCACGAACGGGCCGAGCGACGAGACCAGGATCGTGTAGCCGTCCGGTGCGGCGCGCTTCGCGATCGCGGCGCCGAGCGTGCCGCCGGCGCCGGCCTTATTGTCGATGAGGAACGTGCCGCCGAGCTTTTCCTGCAGCTTCGCGCCGACCGCGCGCGCGATCAGGTCGGTCGAGCCGCCGGGCGGGAACGGCACGATCAAGGTCACCGGCTTGGCGTTCGGCCAGGCTTGCGCCTGCGCACCGGTCGCGAGCGCGAGGCCGAGCGCGAGCGAGGTCAGGATCTTCTTCATCGGGATGTTTCCTTCAGGGATGGGATGGGGTGATTCGAAGCGAGTCGGCTCAAGCCTTGCTGCCGACTTCCGCCTGTTCGCGGGTCCAGGCGCGGGCCTGTTCGCTGAGCGTCACGCCGAGTCCGGCGCGCGTCGGCACGACCATGCGGCCGCCCTTTATCTCGAGGCGTTCGTTGAAGAGCGGCTCGAGCCAGTCGAAATGCTCGACCCACGGCTCGGTCGGATAGGCGGCGGCGAGATGCACGTGCAGCTCCATCGCGAAATGCGGCGCGAGCATCAGGCCGGCTTGCTCGGCCTGCGCGGCGATCTTCAGGAACGGCGTGATGCCGCCGACGCGCGGCGCATCGGGCATCAGGCAGTCGGCCGCCCGATGCCGGATCAGCTCGCCGTGCTCGGCGGCGCTGGTCAGCATCTCGCCGGTCGCGATCGGTGTGTCAAACTGTGCCGCGAGCGCCGCATGGCCTTCGTGATCGTAGGCGTCGAGCGGCTCCTCGATCCAGACCAGCTCGAACTGCTCGAAGATGCGGCACATCCGCTGCGCGGTCGGCCGGTCCCACTGCTGGTTCGCGTCGACCATGATCGGCACCGCATCGCCGAGGTGGCGGCGCACGGCCTCGACGCGCCGGATGTCCAGGGCCCGATCGGGCTGCCCGACCTTCAACTTGATACCGCCGATGCCGCGCTCGACCGAGGCCGCGGCGTTGACGAGCAGCTGCTCGAGCGGCGTGTGCAGGAAGCCGCCCGAGGTGTTGTAGCAGCGGACCGAATCGCGATACGAGCCGAGCAGCTTCGCGATCGAGAGACCGGCGCGCTTGGCCTTCAGGTCGTACAGCGCGACGTCGAAGGCGCCGATCGCCTGGGTCGACATGCCGCTGCGGCCGACCGACGCGCCGGCCCAGCAGAGCTTGTTCCAGAGCTTCGCGATGTCGCTCGGGTCTTCGCCGATCAGCGCCGGCGCGATCTCCTTCGCATGCGCGAACTGACCGGGCCCGCCGGCCCGCTTCGAGTAGCTGAAGCCGAGCCCTTCGCGGCCGTCCGCAGTCCTGATCTCGGCGAACAGCATCGCGATCTCGGTCATCGGCTTCTGCCGGCCGGTCAGCACCTTCGCATCGCTGATCGGCGTCGCGAGCGGCAGATAGCACGACGAGACGCGGACCCACTCGATGCAGTCCTCAACGGAGGTCTCGGCGGCGGATTGAGGCATGGATCGAGCAGCGGAGTTGTATGTTGTCCGACAACTTGAAGAGTGTCTTCTATCAGTCGCCAAAATTCAATTAAGTGTTTTCCCTGCTAAACATCGAGGCAGACCACTCCCCCCGCGCTTGATGGCCCGCAGCTCCACTTGTATGATGTAGGACGAATAGGCGTGCTGCATCGGCTCCACGGCGACCTCACCAGAAAGATCCGCGACTCCGGAGATCGGCCAATGTCGGACCCTGCAAGCTTTCATCCGGAAACCGGCGTGGGCGTCGCCGCCGCGCCTGCCGTCGTCCGCCTCGGTCGGCACGGCAAGGGTCTGCCGCACGAGCTCGTCGAGGCGCTCGGCGCGCGGCTGAAGAACCGGTCGATCAAGCCCGGCGACAAGCTTCCGCCCGAATCCGAGATCATGCAGACCTTCGGCGTCAGCCGCGGCGTCGTCCGCGAGGCGCTCTCGCGGCTGCAGGCCGCCGGGCTCGTGCAGACGCATCACGGGGTCGGCACGTTCGCGCTGGAGCCGAGCGTCGACGGTCGCTTCCAGTTCCAGCGAGCATCGCGGGACAGCATCGCCGACATGCTGGAAATGCTCGAGCTGCGCACCAGCATCGAATCGGACGCCGCCGGTCTCGCGGCGCAACGACGCAGCGACGATCATCTGCAGCAGATGCGCAGCGCGCTGACCGATTTCGAACGCCATCTCGCGACCGTCGGCGAAACCGTCGCGCCCGATTTCCGCTTTCATATGGCGATCGCGCAGGCGACCGGAAACCGCTACTTCAGCGAGCTGCTCGGCCATGTCGGCCTCGAAGTCATTCCGCGCACCCGCGTCTCGTTGTCGTGGCTGAACGTCGAGCAGCGCGCGCAGCACCTGCAGAAGGTCAACCAGGAACACGAGGACATCTACGCGGCGATCGAGCGTCGCGATCCCGAGGCGGCGCGGGCCGCGATGCGCATTCACCTCGTCAACAGCCGCGAGCGCCAGCGTCTCGCGCATTCGAAGGGTTGAGCCCGACGCCCGCTGCGCGGCGTCGAGCACGCCGGCGCAGCGACATCGACGAGCCGCTTCGCTGCGCCGCGTAGAACCTTCGGGTCGCTAAGAAGTAACCAGGCGACCCGCCGACCGCTTCTCAGTCCGACAACACGACCCGCTTGATTTCACCGAGCCCGAACGGCGGCGGACCGAAGCCGACATTGGACACGTACAGCGCGCCGTCGGGGCCGAAGGTCATTCCGGTCGGGAAGAAGAAGTGGTCCGCGACCAGCGTCTGCTTGCCGTTCGGCTCGATGCGCAGGATCCGGCCGGTGAACGGCACAGGGCCCGGGTCGGATGTCGAGTACGAGGTCTCGAGCACGTAGAGCCGGTCGCGGTGGTCGAACGCGAGGCCTAGGACCTTGCTCAGGCCAGTCGTGACGACCTGGATGTGGCCGGCCGGGTTGATCCGGTAGATGCTCTGCGTGTTCAGATCTTCCGGATCGAACTGGCCGAGGTTGGCGACGTAGAAGACGCCGTGATAGGCGATCGACGTCGGCACCGCGTGGCCCTGCGACGCGGATATGTCGATGACCCGCGTGATCGAGCCGTCCGTCGTGACCTTGACCATCTCGCCGTGGTTCGGCTCGACCGCGTAGAGATCGCCGCGCACCGCGACCATGCTCCACCAGGTGCCGTCGGGCTCGAAATCGGGCGGATTGATGACCTTCGTCGGATGGTTCATCTGGTAAAGGCTCAGATTCGCGATCAGGTCCCACGTGCCGTTGGCGTTGACCCGCGCAATGCCGTTCGGTATCTGTTCGACCCCGTGCGAGCAGCCGGCGCCGGCGAGCAACGCATACATCGTTCCGTCGATGAAGGCGAGATCGGCAACGCCGCTGATCAGCGCACCCGACCCCGGGCTGGTCTGGCTCGACGGGAACGTGGCAACCGGCGTCTTGTTGCCGTCGCGATCGATCCGCGTGATGCTGCTGCCGGACTGGCTGCCCGAGTAGGGGCCTACGCTGTCCGAGCGGACCTGAGTGCATTCGCCGTCAGTGAAGTGCGAGCCTCCGACTCCCCCCTCCGCAACGTACAGATAGCCGTCGGGACCGAAGTGCAATCCGCGCGGGTTGTTCAGACCGGATGCGTACGGCAGGACCGTGGCCAATGCGGGCTTCTTCGCTTCCGCGGACGCCTCGGTCGAGATCGCGACCGACGCCGCGAAGAACGCGGCGGCCAGCAGGACGCTCTTGCCCCGCATGCGCGACGCGGCCTTTCCGCCGGGCCGGCTGCTCGCCTTCGTTGCGAATCCGGACTGTGAACAGAAGCGCTTCATAGATCGTCCTTTCGAGCGTTTGATGGACGTCGGGCCAGCGCCAGCGTGCCGGCACCCCTCGATCGAAGATCGTGGGATGCGCGAGGCCGCCTCCGCGCCGGCTCAGCGGGGCTCAACAAGGTACGCCGTCGAGGCCGAAGTGCAACGGTCGATCGCCGAATGAACGCCGAAAGATCGGCGAATGCAGACGTCGGGCCGCCGTCGCAGGCCGGTTCGCCTGCTTGCACGACGCGCTTCTGACGCTTCGACGGCTTCGTCTTCGACGTGCGACGCGCGGAGCTGACCGGGCGCGCCGGTGCCGCTGAAGCCGAGAAGCGGACAGCTGCTGCGCCTCTTTCTGGCCGAGCCCGGGCATCTTTTCGGCAAGGACGAATTGATGGCGACGCTCTGGTCGCGCACCGGACGCGTGCGCCGCTGGTCGCTGCGCTCGCGACGTTCGTCCGCGTGCCGACGCCGTCAGGCGATCGTCATCAGACTCGCATTGCCGCCGGCCGCCGCGGTGTTGATGCTGAGCGAGCGCTCGATCACGAGGCGCTCGAGCGGAATGCGCCGGTCGCCCGGCGCGAGACCGGTCAGGCTCACGATCGGCCCCGGCCTCCGCGCCAGCGCCTCGGCGACCGCGAGCAACGTCGTCGCGTCGCCATGACAGATCGCCGCGTCGAACGGCAGCGAAGCCGAGGTCCAGTCTTGCGCCAGCTCGACGTGTTCGCGCACCGCCGGCGGCAGACGCTCGTGCAGCGCCGTCGCCGCGATCGGCCAGAGCGCGCGGCTGCCGACCGCGAGCACTGCGGCGAGTTGCGCGAGCAAGTCGTCGTCACCGGTCTCGCCGTCGGCGAGGCAGAGGACTGCTTCGCGAGGCTGCACCGCATAGAGATTGGCCTCGCCGGTCGGCCCGGAGAGGCCGAGCCACTGCCCGACCGGCGATGCCGCGGCCGCCTGCTCGCATTGCGCGGCGAGCGGTCCCATGCCTTGCGCCTGCGCCCAAGCGCGCAGGCCATTCAGTGCATCCACGGTGCGCAGGCTTCCGGCAATCTCGCCGACCGCGCGCGGCGGAGCGCCCTGCACCGTCTCGTGCGTCGCGACCGCGACGCGCGCCGCATCGAGCGGACGCTCGGCGAGCATCCGCAGCAGATACAGCGGTCCGCCGGCCTTCGGCCCGGTGCCCGAGAGTCCTTCGCCGCCGAACGGCTGCACGCCGACGACCGCGCCGACGATGTTGCGGTTGACGTAGATGTTGCCGGCGCGCGCGCTGCCGAGCACCTGCGCGACCGTTTCGTCGATGCGCGTGTGGACACCGAGCGTCAGTCCGTAGCCGGTCGCGTTGATGTCCTCGACGAGTTGCGGCAGCGCGTCGCGCGCGTAGCGCAGCACGTGCAGCACCGGGCCGAAGACTTCGCGTTCGATATCGGACACCGCTGCGATCTCGATCAGGGTCGGCGCGACAAAGCTTCCCTGCTGCTGCAGCGCCGGGTCCGTCTCGGCGCGCCACACCTTTCGACCGCGCGCCTGCATCGCCGCGACATGGCGCTCGATCGCATCGCGCGCCTGGGCATCGATCACCGGGCCGACATCGGTCGCGAGTCGCCGCGGATCGCCGACGCCGAGCTCGTCGACCGCGCCGCGGAGCATCGCGATCAGCCGGTCGGCGACTTCGTGCTGCACGCACAACAAGCGCAACGCCGAGCAGCGCTGGCCGGCACTGTCGAACGCCGATGCGACGATGTCGGCGACGGCCTGCTCGGCGAGCGCCGACGAGTCGACAATCATCGCGTTCTGACCGCCGGTCTCGGCGACCAGCGGCACGACCTGGCCGCGCGCGGTCAGACGACCGGCGAGCGCGCGCTGCAGCAGTCGCGCGACCTCGGTCGAGCCGGTGAAGAGCACGCCGTGCACGCGCGGATCGCCGACGAGCGCGGCACCGACGATCTCGCCGCGTCCGGGCAGCAGCTGCAGCGCGCCGCGCGGCACGCCGGCCGCATGCAGCGCGCGCACCGCGGCCGCGGCGACCAGCGGCGTCTGCTCGGCCGGCTTCGCGAGCACGACGTTGCCGGC
>JBDTXV010000085.1:0-7901 GCA_040006015.1 Caldimonas sp. | reverse complement strand
AGGCTTATCTCGATCCGGCGAAGCGGCGCCCGAACCTGCGCATCGAGACCGAGGCGCAGGCGACCGGCATCGTCTTCGACGGCCGGCGCGCGGTCGGCGTGCGCTACGCCCAAGGCGGCGTCGACAAGACCGCGCGCTGCCGTGCCGAGGTGCTGCTCAGCGCCGGCGCGCTGCAGTCGCCGCAGTTGCTGCAGCTCTCGGGTGTCGGGCCGCAGGCGCTGCTCGAGCGCAACGGCATCGCGACGGTCCATGCGCTGCCCGGCGTCGGCGAGAACCTGCAGGACCACCTGCAGGTCCGCCTCGGCTACGAATGCACGCGCCCGATCACGACCAACGACCAGCTGAATTCATGGCTCGGCCAGGCGCGCATCGGCCTCGAGTGGCTGCTGCTGCGCAGCGGCCCGCTCGCGATCGGCATCAACCAGGCCGGCTGCTTCATGCAGGCGCTGCGACGCGCCGACGGCAGCGCCGAGGCGGCGACGCCGGACATCCAGTTCCATGTCGCGACCTTGTCGGCCGACATGGCCGGCGGCGCTGTGCATCCGTATTCGGGATTCACGTTCTCGGTCTGCCAGCTGCGGCCCGAGGCGCGCGGCCATGTGCGGATCCGTTCGAGCGATCCGTTCGAGCCGCCCGAGATGCAGCCGAACTACCTGTCGACCGAGCTCGACCGCCGCACGACGGTCGCCGCGATCCGCGCCGCGCGCGCGATCGCTGCGGCACCGGCGATGCGACCGTACGTGAAGCGCGAGGTCAAGCCCGGCCCCGACGCGGCGACCGATGCAGAGCTGCTCGAATTCAGCCGCGACAACGGCGCGACGATCTTCCACCCGAGCGGCACCTGCAAGATGGGCAGCGATCCGCTGGCCGTCGTCGATGCGCGGCTGCGCGTCCACGGCCTCGCCGGGTTGCGCGTGATCGACTGCTCGGTGATGCCGACGCTCGTTTCCGGCAACACGAACGGGCCGGTCGTGATGATGGCCGAGAAGGCCGTCGAGATGATTCGCGAGGACGCGCGCCGGCCTGCACCGCGACCAGACAACACCACGAAGGGAGACCAAGCATGAACCTGAATCCGAGCAAGACGTTGGCGAGCGACGGCGCACCGGTCGCGAGAGACGAACGGGCGATTCGCCGCGTCGTCGTCTCCGCGGTGATCGGCGCGACGATCGAGTGGTACGACTTCTTCCTGTACGGCGTCGTCGCCGGGATCGTCTTCAACAAGCTCTACTTCCCGGCCGGCGACCCTGTCATCGCGACCTTGCTCGCGTACACGACGTTCGCAGTCGGCTTCGTCACTCGGCCGCTCGGCGGCGTGATCTTCGGCCACTTCGGCGACCGCATCGGGCGCAAGACGATGCTGATCATCACGCTGATGATCATGGGCGTCGCGACGTTCCTGATCGGGCTGGTGCCGACCTACGAACAGATCGGCATCGCGGCGCCGCTGCTGCTGCTGCTGCTGCGCGTGTTCCAGGGCATCGGCCTCGGCGGCGAGTGGGGCGGCGCGGTGCTGATGACCTACGAGTACGCGCCGAAGGGCCAGCGCGGCTTCTATGCGTCGCTGCCGCAGATCGGCCTGGCGATCGGCCTCTTTCTCGCGTCCGGCATCGTCGCGCTGCTGTCGTCGCTGCTGACCGACCAGCAGTTCCTGGCCTGGGGCTGGCGCATCGCCTTCCTGATTTCGGGCGCGATGGTCGGCGTCGGCATCTACATCCGGATGAACGTGCGCGAGACGCCCGAGTTCGAGGCGGTCAAGGCGCGCAACGAGGCGCTGCGGATGCCGTTCGCGGACCTGATCCGGCGCTATCCCGGCAACGTGCTGAAGGGCATGGGCGCGCGCTACATCGACGGCGTCTTCTTCAACATCTTCGCGGTGTTCTCGATCGGCTACCTGACCTCGACGCTGAAGATCAGCCGCACGCAGGCGCTGATCGGCGTGATGGCCGCGGCGGTCGCGCTGTGCTTCACGATCCCGTTCTTCGGCGCGCTGTCGGACCGCATCGGTCGCACGAAGGTCTATGTCTGGGGCTCGCTGATCACCGCGCTGTCGGCGTTCCCGGCATTCTGGTTCATCACCCACAGCGAAGGCAACATGATGCTGGTATGGCTGTCGATCATGATCCCGCTCGGCATCATCTACGCGTCGGTGTACGGGCCCGAGGCGGCGCTGTTCTGCGACCTGTTCGACGCGAAGGTCCGCTATTCGGGCATCTCGTTCGTCTACCAGTTCTCCGGCATCTTCGCGTCCGGCATCACCCCGCTCGTCGCGACGGCGCTGCTGAAGTCGGGCGGCGGCGAGCCGTGGCAGATCTGCATGTACGTCGTCTTCGCCGGTCTCGTCTCGGCGGTCTCGGCGGCGTGGATCGGCAACTCGAAAGACGCAGCTTCGCCGCGGCGGTAGCGAGGCCGCGCCGGGCGCCGCGCTCAGGTCGTCAGGAAGCCGCCGTCGACCGTCAGCGTCGCGCCGGTGATGAAACGCGCGGCGTCCGAGCACAGGAAAAGCGTCGCGTCGGCGATGTCCTCGGCTTCGGCGAGGCGGCCGAGCGGCAGCCGCGCCAGCGTGCGGGTGCGCACCTCGGCCGTGAGCGCGTCGTGCGTCAGCGCGGTATCGACGACCGTCGGCGAGATCGCGTTGACGCGGATCCCGCGCGGCCCGAGCTCGCGCGCGAGACCGCTCGTCAGCGCGACGACGCCGGCCTTCGTCGCGCCGTACCACACGTTGCCGACCGCGCCGCCGCCGCGCTGCGCCGAGACCGACGCGATGTTGACGATCGAGCCGCCGCGGCGCAGGTGCGGCGCGAACGCCTGCACGCAATGGAAGATGCCGCCGAGGTTGGTGTCGATGAGCTCCTGGAACGCGAGCGCGTTGGTGCGGTCGAACGGCCCGGTCGTCATCGTGCCGGCGTTGTTGACGAGCACGTCGAGCCCGCCGTCGTGCGCCGCGATGCGTGCCGCCAGCGCTTCGACCGCGGCACGGTCGCGCACGTCGACGCATGCGCTGCGCTCGTCGGCCGCCGCGCCGTCCTTGTCGATGCGCCACACCGTGCAGCCTGCCGCCTCCAGCGCGATCGCGATGCTCCGGCCGATACCGCGCACCGCGCCGGTGACGAGCGCCACCCGGCGCGCCGGCGCGGCCGCTGCGCGGTCGTGGCTCAACGTGCCGTCCATGCGCCGTCGACCGGCAGCGCCGCGCCGGTGATCGACGCGGCCGCGTCCGAACACAGGAACAGCACCAGCGCGGCGATCTGCTCGACCGTGACGAAGCGACGCGTCGGCTGCGACGCGAGGATCACGTCGCGCACGACCGCGTCCTCGCTCGCGCCATGCGCCTGCGCGAGAGCGGCGATCTGCGCGTCGACCAGCGCGGTGCGGACAAAGCCGGGACAGATCGCGTTGCAGGTGATCGCGGTCTCGGCGACCTCGAGCGCGACCGCCTTCGTCAGCCCGACGACGCCGTGCTTCGCGGCGACGTAGGCACCCTTGAACGGCGACGCGACCAAGCCGTGCGCCGACGCGATGTTGACGATGCGGCCCGAGCCGCGAGCCTTCATTCCCGGCAACGCCGCCTTGATCGCGTGGAAGTTCGACGACAGGTTGATCGCGAGGATCGCGTCCCAGCGCTCGTCCGGCAGCTCGTCGATCGCCGCGACATGCTGGATGCCGGCATTGTTGACGAGGATGTCGAGGCGGCCGAAGCGCGCCTCGGTGTCGCCGACCATGCGCGCGACCTCGGCGCCGTGCGCGACGTCGGCAGCGGCATGGGCGACGCGCACGCCGCAGCGCTCGGCGAGCCCGGCGCAGCGCGACGGGCCGGAGTCGTCGGGCCAGAACCCGTTCAGCATCACGTCGGCGCCGGCCTCGGCGAGCGCGCTCGCGATCGCCCAGCCGATGCCGCTCGTCGATCCGGTGACCAGCGCGACCCGGCCGTGCAGCGGCCGCGCCGTTGCGTTGATCGAAGCGGCGCTCATCGCAACGGCCCGGGTTCGAGCGCGACCGGCCGCGCGCCGCGGCGCGCCGTCCCCGCGCGCTTCGGCTTCGCGCGCGGCTTGGCCGGCGCACCCGAGTTGGCCGGCGCACGCGACTTGACCGGCGTGCGCGGCGCGATCGCGGCGTTCGATTGCATCGTCGCGGCAATCGTCGCGGCGGCGCGCCGCAGAGCCGGCAGCGATTTCATCGCGCTGGCGATGCTCGCCCGCGATGCCGGCGCGTGCATCGCGACCGCGGCGAAGTAGCGACCGGCCGGATCGGCGATCGGCACCGCGATCGCGACCGAGTCGGCGAACAGCTCGGAGTCGTGCAGGCCGACACCGGTGCGGCGCGTCTTCTCGAGCTCGGCCTCGAGCGCCTTGAAGCGCGTGATCGTCATCGCGGTGAAGCGCTCGTACGGCTCGTCGCCCATGATCGCGCGGACCTCGTCCGCGGACATCTGGCTCAGGAACAGCTTGCCGCTCGCGGTGCAGTGCAGCGGCACCCGGGTGCCGGTCTCGAGGTGCAGGCGCAGCGGATGACTGGTCTCGACCCGGTCGATGTACAGCACACGGTCGTTCTCGAGCAAGGTCAGGTTGCAGCTCTCGCCGATCTCGGCGACCGCGCTCTCGAGCGCACGGTGCCACTGCACGCGCAGCGATGCGTTGCGCCACAGGTCGACCGCGAACGCGGTCAGGCGCGGCCCGGCGGTATAGCGCTTCGACGCCGTATCGCGATGCAGCAGGCCGCCGTCCTTCAGCAGATTGAGGATCCGATAGACCGTCGGCTTCGGCAGCCCGAGGCGCGACGTGATCTCGTCGAGCGACAGCGGCAGCGACGATGCGACGATGCACTCGAGCACCGCGAACGCGCGCAGCGCGATCGATTCGGCGGCGGCTGGACTGTCGGGGGCGTCGGTCATCGCGGTCCGATTCTCAGGCCAGCAGCACGCCGATCGCGACGAGCAGCATGAAGACCATCGTCAGCTGCCTGAAGCGCAGGTCGGAGAAGCGCGCGAACAGCCTCGAGCCGGCGACGACGCCGGCCGCGAACGGCAGCGCGAGCCAGCCGGCGTCGCGCAGCGTCGGCGCGCCCATCAGCCCGCTGACGGCGAGCATCACGAGGCCGGCCGCCGAGATCGCGACGACATAGAGCGTCAGGTTCGCGCGCGTCGTCGTCGCCGCGTCGGGCCCCGACAGCAGATACAGGATGACCGGCGGCGCGCCGATGCTGGTCGCGCCGAGCATCGCGCCGCTCAATGCGCCGAGGCCGATCGAGGTGCCGGTCCGCTGCGCGCCGCGGTAGCGCCGGCCCGAGAGCAGCGCCAGCGAGAACACGATCACGGTCGTCGCGATCAGATAGCGCAGCAGTTTCGGGTCGGCGCCGGCGAGCAGCCAGCCGCCGAGCGGCACGGTCGCGAACGCGGCGACCGAGATCGGCGCGATCACGCGCCAGCGTGCGATCCGCGCGGCGGCCGGCAGCATCGGCAGCGCCGCGAAGGTTTCGAGCAGCAGGGTCACCGGCACCGCGGTCTTCGGTCCGATCAGCAGGCTCAACGCCGGCGTCATCACCATCGCCGCGCCGAAGCCGGTGGTGCCGCGCACGAGACCGCCGACGAGCGCGATCAACAGGCCGAGTGCGAGCGTGTCGTCCATGCGGAGAGCGGCTTCGGTTGCGTCCGTTTCTTACTGGACGAGCGGAGGATCCGACTCGCAGTCGATCAGCTCGCGCAGCTGGCGCCGCAACGCGATGAACTCGGGCGCGTCCTCGTCGCGCGGGCGCGGCAGGTCGACGCTGACGATGCGCTTCAGCCGGCCGGGCCGGCTCGACAGCACGATGATCCGGTCCGACAGCAGGATCGCCTCCTCGATGCTGTGCGTGACCAGCACCATCGTCTTGCGCTTGGCCGGATCGGTGTGCGCGAGCAGGCGTCCCATCTCGGCCTGCATCTGCGCCCGGTTCTGCGCGTCGAGCGCCGCGAACGGCTCGTCCATCAGCAGCACTTCGGGCTCGACGCAGAGCGCGCGCGCGATCGAGACGCGCTGCTTCATGCCGCCGGAAAGCTGGTGCGGATAGCGCGCCTCGAAGCCGCCGAGCCCGACCAGCGCGATCTGCTCGGCGACGATGCGCGCGCGCTCCTCGGTCGGGACCTTCTTGCGCTCGAGTCCGAACGCGATGTTCTGCTCGACCGTCAGCCACGGGAACAGCGCGTAGTCCTGGAACACCATCGCGCGCGTCCACGACGGCGCGCCGACGGTCTTGCCGTTGACGCTGATCTGCCCGGCGGTGGGCTGCTCGAAGCCGGCGAGCAGATTCAGCAGCGTCGTCTTGCCGCAGCCGCTGTGGCCGAGGATCGAGCAGAACTCATGGTCGGCGATCTCGAAGCCGACGTCGTCGAGCGCGAGCACCGGTGCGTCCTTGCTGCCGTGGCCCGGATAGATCTTCGTGACGTTGCGGATGCTGACGGTGCTCATGACAACCCCTCGCCCGATGAATACATCGGCCGGTCCCCCGAGGGGACGCGGGCCGGCTTGGGAGCGGCCCGGCGCTCGGCCCGCGGTTCGCTTGCATCGTTCATCCGTCAGCCCTGCATCGAGCGCGACCACGGCAGGAGCCGCGCGGTGACCTCGCGGATCACGACGTCGAGCATCAGGCCGACCAGGCCGATCGTGATCATTCCGACGATCACGATGTCGGTGCGCAGCAGCGTGCGCGCATCGTTGATCAGGAAGCCGAGTCCGGAATTCGCGCCGACCAGCTCGGCAGCGACCAGCGCCATCCAGCCGACACCGAGGCCGATGCGGATGCCGGTGACGATCTGCGGCAGCGCGGCGCGCGCAACGACGCGGCTCAGCACCGTCCACTCGTCGCTGCCGAGGCAGCGCGCGGCGCGCACCAGATTCGGCTCGACGCCCTTCACGCCGGTGATCGTGTTCAGCAGGATCGGAAAGAAGATGCCGAGGAAGATGATGAATTCGTTCTGCAGGTCGCCGACGCCGAACCACAGGATCGACAACGGGATCCACGCCAGCGGCGGAATCGGACGCAGCACCTCGATCAGCGGATCGGCCTGTTCGTTGAAGCCGCGCCACCAGCCCATCGCGACGCCGATCGGAATCGCGACGAGCGACCACACGAACGCGACCGCCTCACGCCGCAGCGAATCGAACAGATGGCGGAAGAGCTCGCCCGACGCGACGAGCTCCCATGCCGCGGCCGCGACCGCGGTCGGCGGCGGCAGCAGCACGCGCGTCGTCTCGTCGAGCACGCGAGAGCTGACGAGCTGCCAGACGACGAGCAGCGCCAGCGGCAGTGCGAGGCGGCGCAGCCGCGCGACGACGCGCGCGAGCGGTCCGGGGCGCTGCGGCAGCGCCACCGGCGCCGGCCGGGCCGTCGTCAACGGGATCACGGCTGGTACACCTTGCCGTTGAAGGACCAGGGCTTCGTCAGGTCACCGGGCTCCGGGAACGCCTGCGCCTGCTTCGTGTTCAGCGCGTTCGAATAATCCGGATACGGCGGCTGACTGGCCTTGCCCTTCCAGCCGGCCGGCAGGAACGGCGCGGTCTTAGGCACGGCCCAGCCGAGCTGCGCGAACGTGTTGCGCATGAAGCGCTCGTCGACCGCGGCGGCGAAGTCGGCGCCGGTCAGCGGCCGCGTGATGCGCTTGTACTCGTAGAGCCACTTGAAGATCGGCTCGTTGACCTGCCCGTAGAACTCGGCCAGCGGGTAGATGCTGGTCGGCTTGTAGAGATTGCTGTAGGCATGGACCTGCTGCAGCAGGATCTCCTTCGAGTAGTTCTTCAGGTTCGGATCCTCGGCCATCAGCGCGGCCGCCTTATCGGGATTCAGCCGCGTCCACAGCGTCGCTTCGGCGAACGCGTCGGAGAAGGCCTGCGCGACGTCGGGCACGTTCTCGATCAGCTCGCTGCGCA
>JBDTXV010000084.1:0-8044 GCA_040006015.1 Caldimonas sp. | reverse complement strand
TCGGCGCGACGCCGCAGGATCTGCTCGCGATCCTGCAGGCGATGAAGTCGGCCGGTGCGCTCGTCGCCGAGCTCGAGGTGATCTGATGACCGCTGCACTCGGCGCCTCGACTCCCGGCGGCGACGCGCGCGCGCTCGACGCGTTGCGGACGACCGCCGCGCGCGATCCGAAGGCCGCGATCAAGGAGGCTGCGAAGCAGTTCGAGGCCCTCTTCATGCAGCAGCTGATGAAGAGCATGCGCGACGCGACGCTGTCGTCGGGGATGCTCGACAACTCCGGCACCAAGCTCGGCACCGAAATGCTCGACACGCAGTTCGCGACCAAGATGACCGGACTGCCCGGCGGGCTAGGCGACATGATCGCGCGCCAGCTCGAGCGCCAGATGACCGGCGGCACGCCGGCCGCTGCCGTGCCGGCCGCGCCGGCCGCGGGCGCCGCGGCGAGCGCGAGCGCCGACCTGCCGGTGTCGCAGCGCCAGGCCGATTTCCTGCGCCAGCATCAGGACGACGCGCGCCACGCCGAAGCGGCGAGCGGCATCCCTGCCGCGTTCATCGTCGCGCAGGCGGCGCATGAATCGGCATGGGGCCGGCGCGAGATCCGCAATGCCGACGGCAGCAGCTCGCACAACCTGTTCGGCATCAAGGCCGGCGCTGGATGGACCGGTCCGGTCGCCGAGATCACCACGACCGAATACGTCGGCGGCGAGGCGCAGAAGGTCAGCGCCAAGTTCCGGGCCTACGGGTCGTACGCCGAAGCGTTCCAGGATTACGCGCGGATGATCAAGGAAAGCCCGCGCTACGCCGACGTAGTCGCGCAGGCCGCGACGGCACCGTCGCCGCAGAGCTTCGCGCTCGGTCTGCAGCGCGCCGGCTACGCCACCGACCCCGCGTACGCCGACAAGCTGACGCGCCTCATCAACACGATGCTGCGGATGCAGCGGATCGCGACCTAGGAGCCGACGCAATGGGTGCATCCGCGTTGATGTCGATCGGATCGAAGGCCATGTCCGCAAGCTATGCGGCGCTGCAGGTCACCGGCAACAACATCGCCAATTCGAACACCGACGGCTACTCGCGCCAGAGCGCGGTGCTGCAGACGAGCATCGGCCAGTACAGCGGCGCCGGCTTCTTCGGCAAGGGCGTCGACGTCGCGACGGTGACGCGAGCGCACAGCGAGTTCCTGACCCGCGAAGCGGCGAGCTCGAGCTCGGTCGCGGCCGCCGATGCGGCGCGCAGCGATCAGCTGAAAAGCCTCGAATCGGTGTTCCAGACCGGCGAGGCCGGCATCGGCTATGCGGCGGCGAGGGCGTTCAGCTCGTTCGTCGACGTTGCGAACCGGCCGCAGGACATTTCGGCACGCCGAGTCGCGCTCGAGAGCGTCGGCACGCTCGCGGCCCGGCTGCGCGACGCCGGCGATCAGATCGGCGCGATCCAGTCGTCGGTCACGCTCGGGATCCGCACCGGGGTCACGTCGATCAACGCGCTGACGAAGCAGATCGCCGGCCTGAACCAGCAGATCGCGGCCGTGAAGGGCAGCGGCCACGATCCGAACGACCTTCTCGATCAGCGCGACAGCGCGATCAACCAGCTCAGCCAGCTGATCGACGTCAGGACCGTCGCGGCCGACGACGGCTCGACCAGCGTGTTCACGAGCGGCGGCCAGAAGCTCGTGCTCGGCAACGATGCGGCGACGCTCGCGGCGGTGGCCGATGTCTACGACCCGGCCAAGGTCCAGCTCGGCATCACCGAGTCAGGCACGGTGCGCGCGTTTCCTGCCGGCTTCGTGACCGGCGGAAGCATCGCCGGTTTGCTGCAGTTCCAGAACACCGACTTGCAGGATGCCCGCAACCAGCTCGGGCAGATGGCCGCGTCGATCGCCGGTCGCCTGAACCAGCAGCAGGCGCTCGGTCTCGATCTCGGCCAGCCGCCAGGCAGCGGTGCGCCGCTGCTCTCGGTCGGCTCGCCGCTGGTCGCGCCGGCATCGACGAACGCGCAGTCGGGCGGCGTCCCGGTCGCGTCGTATGTCAACGGCAGCGGCCAGCGCGTGCCGAGCGTGAGCCTGACGATCGTCGACAGCGATGCCTTGAAGGCGAGCGACTACGAGCTCTTCGCCGATCCCGCAGGCGCGGCCGGCACGTACAAGCTGACCCGCCTCAGCGACGGCACGACGCAGAGCGTCGTCAGCGGCGACATCGTCGACGGGATGCGGATCGACGTCGCGGCACCGCTGCCGGCGTCGCGCGACCGCTTTCTGCTGCGCCCGGTCGCGCCGGCGCTCGCGAACATCCGCCGCGTCCTCGACGACCCGAAAGGCATCGCCGCCGCGTCGCCGGTGACCGCGTCGCTCGGCGCCACCAACACCGGGACCGCGACGGTCGCCGCGCTGAATGCGACGAGCGCCGCGCTGAATCCGAACCTGACCGCGACGATCACGTTCACCGACAACGTCGGCGGCTACAGCTACAGCCTGGTCGACACGACCGGCGCGCTGCCGACCGTCAACGGCACCGGCACCTGGAGCGCCGGAACGCCGCTGCAGCTGAACGGCTGGTCGCTCGACCTCGCCGGCGTACCGCGCAGCGGCGACGTCGTCGGCGTGCAGAAGACGGCCTTTCCGGCCGGCGACAACGGCAACGCGAATGCGCTGCTCGCGCTGCGCGACGTGCCGTTCGTCGGCCGGCAGACGCTCGCCGGCGGCGCGGTCCTCGCCGGCCAGACGGTGACCGACGCCTATGCATCGGCACTCGCCGATATCGGCGTGCGCGTCCAAGGCGCGAAGCTCGCCGCAGACCAGTCGGCCAGCATCGCCGCCGACGCGAAGACGGCGCAGGCATCGGCGTCGGGCGTCAACCTCGACGAGGAAGCGGCTCGTCTGATCCAGTTCCAGCAAAGCTATCAGGCCGCGGCGAAGATGCTGCAGGTCGCGCAGACGGTCTTCGACACGATGCTGCAGCTGCGCTCGTGACCTGATTTTCCAATCTTCAGAAGAGGGCCTAATGCGCATCAGCACCGCAAACGCATACGACGCCGGCATCGAAACGCTGACGAGCCGGCAGGCCGATCTCGCACAGACGCAAGCCCGTCTCGCCAGCGGCAAGCGGGTCGCGAAGGCGAGCGACGATCCGGCTGCCGCGGCCCGCGCCGAACATGCGCTGGCCGGGATCCTGCACAGCGACACGAACCAGCGCGCGGTCGATGCGAGCCGCGTCGCGATCACGCAGACCGAAAGTGCGCTCGGCAGCGCCAGCGAGCTGCTGCAGCAGGCCCGCGAAGCGCTCGTCGCGGCCGGCAACGGCAGCTACAACGACTCGCAACGGCAAACGGTCGCCGACCAGCTGAAGTCGATCCGCGGCCAGCTGCTCGAAATCGCGAATCGGGGCGATGGCGCCGGCGGCTACCTGTTCGCCGGACAGGCGGCGACGCAGCAGCCGTTCGTCGATGCGCCGGGCGGCGTGCAGTTCGCAGCGACGGCCGGACAGCTCGGCACCGAGGCAACGACCGCGCTGCCGCTGACGACCGACGGCGCCGCGGTGTGGCTGTCGGCACCGACCGGCAACGGCGTCTTCAAGACCAGCGCCGGCGCCGGCGTCACTGCGGCATCGATCGACAGCGGCACCGTCGCCGACCCGTCGCAGCTGACCGGCTCCGCCTACACGATCCAGTTCGCGGTCGGCGGCGGAGCGACGACCTACGCGGTGCTGAAGGACGGCCTGCCGACCGCGGTGACGAGTGCGCCGTACGTCTCGGGCCAGGCGATCCGCATCGACGGTATGAGCGTCGGCGTCAGCGGCGCGCCGGCGAACGGCGACCAGTTCCAGATCGTGCCGTCGACGCCGACGTTGAGCGTGTTCGACGCGCTCGACAAGGCGGTGGCGGATCTTGCGACGACCGGCCGCAGCCAGTCGCAGATCAGTCAGTCGAATGCCGACAGCCTGCGCAACATCGATTCGGTGATGGGCACGATGCAGGCCGCGCGCTCGCTTGCCGGCGCCGTGCTCAATCGAGTCGACAGCCAGACCGAGCGGCTCGCGACGCAGAAGCTGGCGAGTCAGACCGAGCAATCCGACGCACAAGATCTCGACATGGTGCAGGCGATCTCGAGCTTTCAGACGAAGCAAAGCGGCTACGATGCGGCACTGAAATCGTATTCGATGGTGCAGCGCCTTTCGCTGTTCCAGTACCTCGGTAGCTGACCGAACCCGGAGTCTCCTAATTGCTGGATAACGCGATCCTCGGCCAGGTAGCGCTGGGATATTCACCCTTCATCGATCGCAATCGCAGCGTTTCGGCAACCCGTCTGACAGTCTTCCCGCTGGTTCCCGACGCGGTGCTCGACGTCGAGCAGCTGTTGCGCGCGGTCGGCGACGTCTGGCCGGCGAGCGGCGCGAAAGTGTCTCTCAACGTCGTCAGCGAAAGTCTGTTGCAGGACCTGCTGCGCGCCGAACCGACGGCGAACCTGATGGTCGAGGTGCCGGCGTTCATGGCCTCCGATCCGGCCAACGTCGAGTCGCTGCAGCGCCTCGCCGCGGCCGGCAACACGCTGCTGATCAAGGGCCGGCCGCTGCGCGAATTGCCGCGCGAAGTCCTGCCGTGTTTCAAGTATTCGATCATCGACCTCGCCGACGACCGTCGCGTCGACGGCGCCGCGCCCCCCCCGGGCGTGACTCGGACGATCGCGCACGTGCAGTCGGGCGTGCGCACGGTGGCCGAGATGGAGGCGAGCTTCGAGCGCGGCGCGCACGCGGTGCTCGGCTGGCCGATCGACGACGTGATCAGCAGCACGGCGGCGCGCGGCGGCGAGGCGGCCGCGCAGCCCAACATGCAGGTCATCGTCGAGCTGATGCGGCGCGTCGATGCCGAAGAACCGATCGAGAAGCTCGAGGCGACGCTGCGGCGCGACCCGGCGCTCGCGTTCAAGCTGCTGCGCTACATCAATGCCCCGGCCTTCGGATTGCGCGTCGAGGTAGGCTCGTTCAGCCACGCGATCATGATGCTCGGCTACCAGCGCCTGAAACGCTGGCTCGCGTTGCTGCTCGCGACCGCCAGCAAGGACGTCAACGTCAAGCCGATCATGTTCGCTGCGGTGCGGCGCGGCCTGCTGATGGAAGAGTTGGTGCGCGGCAGCGCCGACGAGGAAATGCGCGGCGAGGTCTTCATCTGCGGTGTGTTCTCGCTGCTCGACCGCGTCTTCCAGCAGCCGTTCAAGGAATTGCTCGGTTCGATTCCGGTCCCGCAGCGCGTCTACGAGGCGCTGGTCGACGGCAGCGGTCCGTACCAGCCGTACATCGAGATGGTCCGCGCGGTCGAAAGCCAATCGCTGTTCGACTTCCGCGAGAGCGCCGAGAAGCTGCTGATGAGCGTCGGCGAGATCAACCGCGCCCAGCTGAAAGCGCTGACGGCGGCCAGCGAACTCGAGTAAGGTTCGACTCCCCACCAGGGGGAATCGGCGCCGGATTCAAGTTTCGTGGCGCATTGCCGAAAACGGTTCGAGTGTCGCGAATCCGGTGGCGCCCGCTCCGGAGGCCGCGATGGCGCCGCTATCCTTGACAACTTTCGGCCTACGCATCCCCGATCATGCCGTTGCGCTCGTTCCCTCCGTCGTTCTGGCTCGCCGCAGCTGCGAGCGGTTCGGGGCTGCGCGGCGCCGGTCCGCCCCGGGCGCGAACGCGAGGCGCATCGACCGCTGCGGCAGTCGCCCCCGGCACCGTCGCGCCGGACACCGGCGGTGGCGCATGCTGAGCGGACGCCGCCCGATGCGCTGCCACGCCGCACTGAATGACGGCATGTCGGTTTCGACGTCGGGCGCGGTGCCGGGTCAGGCCGCGACGCATGACGCGCAGGCCGCGACGGTGCTCGACGTCGACGCGCTGCGACGCCTGCGCGAGCTCGATCCGAGCGGTGCCAATCATCTGCTCGAACGCGTGTTCCAGGCCTTCGAGGCGTCCGCGGTCCGCCTGCTGCCGCAGATGCATGCCGCACACAGCGCCTCGGATCATGGCGGCGTGCGCCATGTCGTCCACACGCTGAAGTCGTCGTCGGCCAGCATCGGCGCGGTCAAGATGTCGCAGCTGTGCGCCGAGATCGAAAGCATGATCCGGCTCGGCACGCTCGACGGACTGCCCGAGCGCATCGATCGCATCGATCGCGAAACCGCTGCGGTGCTGAAGGCGCTGAAGCAGGTTCAAGGCAGCGCCGCGTGAATCAGACAGCCATCTCGCCGATCGACTTTCTGCCCGAGCAGCCGAAGGTGCTGCTCGTCGACGACGACGACGTCAACCTGTTGCTGACTTCGGTCGCGCTGCGCGAGCGCGGCTTCGCGGTGACCGAGGCGACCAGCGGCGAGCGGGCGATCCGGTTGCTCGGCGACTGGCTGCCCGACGTCGTCGTGCTCGATGCGCTGATGCCCGGGCTCGACGGCTTCGAGACCTGCCGCGAGCTGCGCGTGCTGCCGGGCTTCGAATCGCTGCCGGTGCTGATGCTGACCGGCCTCGACGACGACGCGTCGATCACGCGCGCCTACGAGGCCGGCGCGACCGACTTCTTCGTCAAGTCGACGCAGTGGAGCCTGCTCGCCGGGCGCCTGCGCTATTTGCTGCGCGCATCGCGCACCCGGGTCGAGCTCGAGCGCAGCAAGTCGCGGCTGGCGCGCGCGCAGGATCTCGCGCGCATGGGCAGCTTCGACTGGAAGCGCGGCAGCGGCGGACCGCTGTTCTCGGTCGAAGGGCTGCGCGTGTTCGGCCTCGGCCCCGGCGATCCGCTCGACTTCCGCGCGCTCTTGCGGATGCTGCCCGACGAAGAGCGCAGTGCCTTCATGGAGCTGCTGCACGATGCGATGGACAACAGCACCGTGCTCGCGACCGACCTGTCGGCGAAGCTCGCCGACGGGCGCCAGCGCATCGTTCACATCGAGGCCGAGCCGGAATTCAACGAGCACGGGACGTTGACCGGCTACACCGGCATCGTCCAGGACGTGACCGACCGGCGCATGGCCGAGGACCGCATCCGCCACCTCGCGAACTTCGACACACTGACCGGGCTGCCGAATCGGCGCCAGCTGATCTGGCGCGCCGAGCGTGCGCTCGAGCAGGGGCGCAGGCTGAACCACCAGGTCGCGCTGCTGCTGATCGATCTCGACCGTTTCAAGGTCATCAACGACACGCTCGGCCACGGCGCCGGCGACGAGCTGCTGATGGAGGTCTCGCGCCGCTTGCGCTCGTGCGTGCGCCATTCCGACCAGGTGCTCGAGAGCTCGCTCGAGAGCGTCGGCGTCCGCTCGCACCGCACGCTCGAGGCGGTCGGCCGGCTCGGCGGCGACGAGTTCGTCGCGCTGCTGCCCGAGGTCGTCGACGAGCGCGATGCCGAACGCGTCGCGTCGCGGATTCTCGACCTGATGCGCGAGCCGATTTTCGTCGGCGGCCAGGAGTGCTTCGTGACCGCGAGCGTCGGGATTGCCCTCTTCCCGCGCGACGGCACCAATGTCGCCGATCTGCTGCGCAATTCTGACGTCGCGATGTACTCGGTGAAGTCGGCCGGGCGCAATGCCGCGTCGCTGTATCACCCGATGCTCGCGGGGCAGGGCCGCGAGAAGATCGAGCTCGAGAGCGCGCTGCACAAGGCGATCGAGCGCGACGAGCTGGTGCTGCATTACCAGCCGAAGGTCGACGTGCACGGCGCGCGGATGGTCGGCGCCGAAGCGCTGATGCGCTGGCGCCGGAACGGCGTCTTGGTGCCCCCCGGAGACTTCATTCCGCTCGCCGAGGAGACCGGGCTGATCACGCCGCTCAGTGAGTGGGCGATCCGCGAAGCCGCGCGTCAGGCCCGCGTCTGGCAGGACCATTTCGGCTTCGCCGATTCGATCGCGGTGAACCTGCCGAGCCGTCTGTTCGAGCGCACCGATCTGGTCGAGTACATCCACAACGCGGTCACGACCTACGGCGTGCCGCACCACGCGATCGAGCTCGAGATCACCGAGACGGGCCTGATGAAGGATCTGCAGAACGTGATCCCGTCGCTGCATCGGCTGAACGAGATCGGCGTCGAGATCT
>JBDTXV010000083.1:0-8118 GCA_040006015.1 Caldimonas sp. | reverse complement strand
CGGCCGCGAGCCCGGCGCACAGCACGAGCCGGTTGAAGTCGTCGTTCTCGACCTCACCCCGAAACACGCGCGCGAAGCTGTCCTCGAACAGGCGCGCCAGCATCTCGGGCTCGAGTTCTTCGGCCACCTGCGCCTGCAGGTCGAAGTCGTGCAGCGAGATCGTCGCGCCAGTTGCCGCGGTTTCGATCCGGTGGTTCTGCTCGCCCAGCACGCGCACGCCCATGTGCTCGAGCATCGGCAGGCTGTCGGACAGCACGATCGGGTCGCCCAGGCGGTACACCTTGAACCCCAGTGCATTGGGCGCCGCACCGAGCGGGCGGTACAGCGCGAGCGCGAGCGGCGCTTCGCCGGACAGGGCTGCGACCTTGCGCACGTCGGGCACGGCGGCGCGCGCCGCCACACGCTCGCGGTATTCGGGCGGGAAGGCGGCGCTCCAGCGCTTGTACAGCTCGATGCCGCGCGCTTCACCTTCGGCCTCGATCAGCGCATCGCGCAACTGGTCGTCCCAGCGCCGCGCGGCGGCAGCGAGCTTGCCCTCGAGCTCCTTGCGATCGAACGCGGGCACCTGGCCCGGGGTGGTGCGCACCATGAAGTGGATGCGCGCGAGCACCGTGTCACCGAGCTGAACATTGAAGTCGGCGCCGGTACCGGCGAACGCTTCCATCAGGATGCGCTGGAACTCGATGCGCAAGTCGGTCGCGTAGGCCTCGCGCGGCACGTAGACGAGGCAGGAAACGAAGCGATCGAACGGGTCGCGCCGAACGAACAGGCGCAAGCGCTGCCGATCGCCGAGCGCGACGATGCCGAGCGCCGTCTCGTACAGATCGTCGTCCGAGATCTGGAACAGTTCGTCGCGCGGGTAGGTCTCCAAGATGTGGTCGAGCGCCTTCGACAGGTGCCCGCCGGGCGGCAGACCGGCGCGCTCGGCTATCGCCTCGACCTTGCCGCGCAGCAGCGGCGTCTCCGACACGCGAGCGCTGTAGGCGGTAGAGGTGAACAGGCCGAGGAAGCGATGCTCGCCGATCACCCGGCCCTCGGCGTCGTAGCGCTTGACGCCGATGTAGTCGGTATAGCCGGGTCGATGCACCGTCGACCGCGTATTGGCCTTGGTGACGACAAGCACCGGGGTCGGCGCGTGCGCAAGCGCGCGGGCATTCGCCGGCAGCGCCGAGAAGCTGGCCGACGCCCTCTCGACTTCGGTTTCGCGCAGCACGCCCAGGCCACTGCCGGCGACGAGTCGCAGCGCGTCCTCGCCCTTCTCGGTCACCAGTTCATGCTGGCGGTAGCCGAGCAACGTGAGATGGTCATCGGTGAGCCATTCGAGAAAGGCGCGGCTCTCCGCCACCAGGAACGGCGGCACCCCCGGGGGTGCGGCGCCGAGCTCGGCGATGGCCTCGTGCAGGCGGGCGAGCATCGGCTTCCAGTCCTCGACCGCGGCACGCACATCACAGAGCACGCGCTCGATGGCGGCCGTCAGTTCGAGGCGCTGCTGCGGATCGACGAGCCTGTCGACCTCGATGTGCATCCACGATTCGCGTGCCGCCTGGGGCGCCTCGTTGCGCGGCCGGATGGCGCCGAGGCTGCCGTCGGCGCCGCGCTCCACGGCGAAGATCGGATGCACGATCAGGTGCAGCGTCAGCGCCTGCCGGTTGATCTCCGTCGTCGTGGAGTCGACCAGGAAGGGCATGTCGTCATTGACGATCTCGATCACCGAATGGCGCGAAGCCCAGCCGTGCTCCGCCACCGTGGGACTCGAGACACGCACCTTCGGCCGACCGGCAGCCCGCGCGGCGCCGAACTGCCACTGCGACAGCAGCGCGCCGCACAGATCCTCGGGCGTGCGCTCGGCCAGGTCGTCGGCATCGAGCTGGCGCAGCCACTCGCGCGCGTAGCCCTCGAACGACGGCCGCCGCTCGGCGGCGAGGCGCGTCGCGGCGAGTGCCAGTACCGCATCGATCCGTTCGCGCCGCAGGGCGTCGGTGGAGGCATTCATCGATCGATCTCCCCTTGCTTTTCTCCCCAGGGCGAGGCCTGGCTCGGTGGGGTGTTCGGGGGTGGAGCTTACGCCTGCGAATCGGGCCACCTCGCGGTCGTTGATCCACGGGGACGCCAGACATCTGAACGGTTCGCGCGTGGCGCGCCCGTCGTTGTGTTCCACCTTGCGATGTGTTTGAAAAAGCTTTCGGCCAACACGCTTGACGAATGAACGGGGCTTTCCCGTGGTTTTGAGCAAACGCCGGCCGAAGAAACCCGCGCTATAGCCCGGAAATGCCAAAACCGATGGAATCTAGGATCAGGTCTTGGGAGATTGCTTAGCTTGGCTGCGCAAGGCTGACAAATACCCTGTGAGCCGCTCTTCGGTTTCGGAGACGAGCTCAGGCGACGAAAGGTCGCGTAACAAATTGGAGGCGACAACGAACAGCGCAGCCGTCGGGAGCGTCACTACTGCCGCGGGACGCACCTTTCCCGACCCGGACTCAATGCTCAGAATGAGCTTCGATGTATGGAGGCCGTAGATGACGTCACTTACTTGGTCAGCGTACAAAATCGGAATGCCCGCAGGCACCCGGTCTAACGCGGGGAGCTCCGCCGTGAGTGCGTCCGCGGACACTCCATGAGGGTGAGATTCCTGCGGCGCCGCCTTCGCGCCAGCAGAGCTATCTTGCGAGCAGTTTTGGGTGAGGCGGTGTATTTGACTGTCATGGCCGGTCAGCTTTTGCCTCGAACCTGATTCGAGTGCGAACGGGCAGACGTAGAGCCGTTCAGGACGTACGTCGCGAGTCGCATCTGCAAACTCTTGGTATCCCACAAACCGTACGAGCAGCGCACAGTCGAATGCATGAGCCGCCCTAACTAACGTCGAAACAAGAACGTCTCCGCCATCCGGAGCTGGAGCGGGTGAAGGGAATCGAACCCTCGTATGAAGCTTGGGAAGCTGCCGTTCTACCATTGAACTACACCCGCAGCGCCTGTAATTATGACTTCTCCGCCCGCTCCCGACGCGCCTGCGACGCGCCGCCACGCAATCCGCAGTTTCGTTGTACGTGCCGGCCGAATGGGGCCGGGGCAGGCGCGCGCGCTGGCCGAACTCGGGCCGCAATTCGTGCTGCCGTACGTGCCCGAGCGCACCGATTTCGCCGCGCATTTCGGCCGCCGCGCGGCGCTGGTGCTGGAGATCGGCTTCGGCATGGGCGATGCGACGGCGGCGATCGCGCAGGCCCTGCCGGGCACCGATTTCGTCGGCGTCGAGGTCCATCCGCCGGGGGTCGGCGCGCTGCTGAAGCGCATCGGCGAACTCGGGCTCGATAACCTGCGCCTGATCCAGCACGACGCGGTCGACGTGCTCGAGCAAATGATCGCGCCGCAGTCGCTCGCCGGCGTGCACGTCTTCTTTCCGGACCCGTGGCACAAGGTGCGACACAACAAGCGTCGGCTGATCCAGACGGCGTTCGTGCAGCTGCTCGCGAGTCGAATCGCGCGCGGCGGCTACGTCCATTGCGCGACCGACTGGGAACCGTACGCCGCGCAGATGCTCGACGTGCTGACAGCCGAACCGGCCTTGCGCAACAGCGCGGACGGCTTTGCCGCCAGGCCGCCCTACCGGCCGCTCACCAAGTTCGAGCACCGCGGGCTCGGGCTCGGCCACGGCGTCCGGGACCTCGTGTTCGAGAAGCGCTGAATCGAGCAGCGCCCTACCCTGACCGATTCGAGAACACGCGGTGTTCGCATCGCCATGCACGAATCGCAGCGGCAACTTTCAGCCGCGCGGCGGCCTCAATCGGCCCATGTCACCAGCCCGCTGTAGGCCGTCGCGAGCACGACGAGGCCGAACGCGATCCGGTACCACGCGAACGGCACGAACGTGTGGGTCGAGATGTAGCGCAGCAGCCAGCGCACGCAGATCCACGCGGCGATGAACGAGAACACCAAACCGACGCCGAAGAGCGGAATGTCGGCCGTCGACAGCAGCGCGCGCTCCTTCCACAGGCTGTAGACACCGGCGCCGAGCAGGGTCGGGATCGACAGGAAGAAGCTGAACTCGGTCGCGGCCTTGCGGCTCAGGCCGAGCAGCATGCCGCCGATGATCGTCGCGCCGGAGCGGCTGGTGCCCGGCACGAGCGCGAGGCACTGCATCAGGCCGACGTACAGCGCATCGCGCGGGCGCATTTCGTCGACGCTCTCGATCCGCGTCGTGTGCTTGCGCTTCTCGGCCCACAAGATGATGAAGCCGCCGAGGATGAAGGTCGTCGCGACGACGACCGGCGTGAACAGGTGCGCCTTGATCGCCTTGCCGAACAGCAGGCCGAGGACCACCGCCGGCACGAACGCGATCGCAACATTGAGCGCGAAGCGGCGCTCCTTGCCGTCGTCGCCGAGGCCGGCGAGCGTCGTCCGCAATCGCTGCCAGTAGACCAGGATCACCGCGAAGATCGCGCCGCTCTGGATCGCGATGTCGAAGACCTTGCTCTTGTCGTCGCTGAAGCCGAGCAGCGAGCCGGCGAGGATCAGGTGACCGGTGCTCGAGACCGGCAGGAACTCGGTCAGGCCCTCGACGATGCCCATCAGGGCCGCCTTGACGAACAACAGGAAATCCAAGCGCGCTCCGATCGAAAGAGAAAAAAGACCCGGCATCTTAGCGATGCCGGTGCGGCTCTCGCGGCGGCGCGGCGTCGTGGCTCAGGCAACCGGATCCGGGCGCGGCTCAGGCGGCGCGTCCGCGTGTGGCTCGAACCGGCGTCGCGCGTCGCTCAGGCGGCCGCGCCCTGCGCGTGCAGGCGGATCTGTTCGCCGAGAAAGCGGTACACGCGCTCGTCGTCGCTGAACGCGACGTTGAAACGCAGCCAGCCGGTGGGCCGCGGCTCGGTCAGGAACAGATGGCCGGGGCCGAGCATCATGCCGGCCCCGACCGCGCGCTGCGCGAGCTCGATGCAATCGGGCAAGTCCGGATGGCGTGCCCACAGGTACAGGCCGGCCTTCGGCTCGTTGAACGACTCGAAGCCGAGCTCCGCGAGGCGCTGCGCGACGCTGCCGTGGGCCTGCGCGAGCCGCTCGCGCAGCGCCTTCAGGTGCTTGCGCCAGCGCCCTTCCGAGAGCGCACCGAACGCGAGCCGCTCGGTGATGTCCGACGAGGTCAGGCCCGAGACCATCTTCAGCTGCGCCAGATCGCCGAGCAGCTCCGGCTGCGCGACCAGATAGCCGACCCGGATGTTCGGCGAGATCGTCTTCGAGTAGCTGCCGACATGGACGACGCGGCGCGGGTCGAGGCTCGCCAGCGACGGACGCGCTTCCGGATCGAGATCGGCATAGATGTCGTTCTCGACCAGCGTCAGGTCGTGCTTCTCGGCCAGCTGCAGGATCCGGTGCAGCTGCGCCAGCGGCGTGACCGAATTGGTCGGACTCTGCAGGCGCGGCTGCGTGAAGAAGACCTTCGGCCGGTGCTCGGCGAGCAGCGCCTCGAGCGCCGCGAGGTCGTAGCCGGCCGGCACGCGCGGCACGCCGACGAGCCGCGCGCCGAGGAACCGCAGCATGAACATCAGGTTCGGATAGCCGGGGTCGTCGACCAGCACCGTGTCGCCGGGGCGCACCAGGCGGCGCGCCGCGAGGTCGAGCGCCTGGCTCGATCCCTGGGTCAGCAGCACGCCGTCGGCGCCGACCGCGATCTGGCGTTCGGTCAGCGACTCGGCGATCAGCATGCGCAGCGCGAGATGTCCGTGCGGCAGGCCGTAGCCGCCGATCTCGGCGCCGTCGCTGGCGAGCTGGCGCAGGCTGCGGCGCACGCCCTCCTCGAACAGCCAGTCGTTCGGCAGCCAGCCGCAGCCGGGCTTCAACTCGAGGTTGCGGCTCTCGAAGATCTGGCGCAGGTACCAGCGCGCATCGAAGCGCAGATCGGCAGCGCTCGGCGGCTCGCCCGGCAGCGCGGCGGGACCGGTGCGGCGCCTGACGAAGAATCCGGCATTCGAGCGCGAGACGACCCAGCCCTGCGCGACCAACCGGTCATAGGCCTCGACCACCGTGAACACGCTGATCGATTGCACAGCGGCGAGCGCACGGATCGACGGCAGCTTCGTGCCGGGGCGCAGCGTCTGCTCGGCAATCAGGCGCCGGAAGCCGTCGACGATCTGGCTGACGAGCGGGGTGGCCGATTCGGGATGGAGGGTGATCATTGCTTCGGGTCGGGACTCGTCGAACGGATCGCACCGCATCAGGGCTTGCATGTACAGGGTGCGGCGCCCACACAGTGCACCGCAGATCGGCGCCGGCTGTACATGGTATTCGCACGGCGCGGCGCCTAGAGTCGCAAGACGCCACCGGAGAGACCCGCATGAAGCGCGAACCGACACCGACGATCCAGACCAACGCCGCATTGATGGCACGGCGCCACGCCGCCGTTGCACGCGGCGTCGGCCAGGCCCACGAGATCTTCATCGAGCGCGGAATCAACGCCGAGGTCTGGGACGTCGAGGGCCGGCGCTATATCGACTTCGCCGGCGGCATCGCGGTGCTCAACACCGGTCATTGCCATCCGCGGATCCTCGACGCCGTCAAGGACCAGCTCGAGCGCTACACACACACCTGTTTCCAGGTCCTCGCGTACGAGCCGTATGTCGAGCTGGCCGAGCGGCTGAACGCGCTGGCCCCCGGAGCGTTCGCGAAGAAGACGTTGTTCCTGACGACCGGCGCCGAAGCGATCGAGAACACCGTCAAGATCGCCCGCGCCTACACGAAGCGCCCCGGCATCATCGCGTTCAACGGCGGCTATCACGGCCGCACGCTGCTGACACTCGGGCTGACCGGCAAGGTGGCGCCGTACAAGACCGGTTTCGGGCCTTTCCCGGGCGAGGTGTTCCACGCCCAATTCCCGAACGCGCTGCACGGCGTCGGCGTCGACGATGCGCTGCATTCGGTCGAGCTGCTGTTGAAGAACGACATCGAAGCCGAGCGCGTCGCCGCGTTCATCATCGAGCCGGTGCAGGGCGAAGGCGGCTTCTACGTCGCGCCGAACGCGTTCATTGCCGGACTGAAGGCGCTCGCCGACCGGCACCGGATCCTGCTGATCGCCGACGAGGTGCAGACCGGCGCCGGCCGCACCGGTACCTGGTTCGCGAGCGAACGCTGGCCGGTAGCGCCGGACCTGATCGCGAGCGCCAAGTCGCTCGCCGGCGGCTTTCCGCTGTCGGCGGTGATCGGCCGCGCCGACGTGATGGACGCGCCGGCCCCCGGCGGCCTCGGCGGCACCTACGCCGGCAGCCCTCTCGGCTGCGCCGCGGCGCTGGCGGTGCTGCAGGTGTTCGAGGAGGAGCAGCTGCTGCAGCGCGGCCAGGCCCTCGGCGAACGGCTGCGCGCCGGGCTCGAAGCGATCGCCGCGAAGGTGCCGGCGATCGGCGACGTGCGCGGCCTCGGCGCGATGCTGGCGATCGAATTGTTCGAGGGCGGCGACCTGCGCCGACCGGCTGCCGAGCTGACCCGGCGCGTCGTCGCCGAAGCGGCGCGCCGCGGACTCATACTGCTGTCCTGCGGCACGAACGCGAACGTGATCCGGATCCTGGTGCCGTTGACCGCCCCCGAGGCGCAGATCGACGAAGGCCTGCAGATCCTGGCCGAGAGTTTCGCCGCCGTCTCGTGAACCTACGAACCGCAACGCCGAATGACCTCTGCGCACGCCCCTGAAGCATCGACCGCGGCCGAGCTCGCGCCGCGTCCGGCCGCCGGCGAGCCGCTGGTGCGCTTCATCGGTGTGCAGAAGACCTACGACGGCGTGCAGCTCGTCGTGCGCCAGCTCGATCTCGACATCCGCCGCGGCGAGTTCCTGACGCTGCTCGGCCCCTCGGGCTCCGGCAAGACGACGACGCTGATGATGCTGGCCGGTTTCGAATCGCCGACCGCCGGCGAGATCCTGCTCGACGGCAAGCCGATCACGCGCACGCCGCCGCACAAGCGCAACTTCGGGATGGTGTTCCAGAACTACGCGCTGTTCCCGCACCTGACGGTCGCGCAGAACGTCGCCTATCCGCTGACGGTGCGCAAGGCGTCGAAGGCCGAGGCAGCGCAGCGGGTCGGCCGCGCGCTCGAGATGGTGCGGCTGCAGGGGATGGACGCGCGGCTGCCGGCGCAGCTCTC
>JBDTXV010000082.1:0-8123 GCA_040006015.1 Caldimonas sp. | reverse complement strand
GACGAGCAACCTCGGTTCGCACCAGATCATGCAGATGGTCGGCCAGCCGATCGACGCGATCCGCGATGCGGTCATGGGCGAGTTGCGCCAGCACTTCCGCCCCGAGTTCCTGAACCGCATCGACGAAACCGTGGTGTTCCACGCGCTCGACGCGAAGAACATCGAGGCGATCGCGCGGATCCAGCTCAAGGTGCTGGAGGCTCGGCTCGAACGCATGGACATGTAGCTCGACGTGTCGGCCGCGGCACTGGCGGAGATTGCCAAGGCCGGGTTCGACCCGGTGTTCGGCGCGAGGCCGCTGAAGCGGGCGATCCAGCAGCGCATCGAGAACCCCGTGGCCGGGATGATTCTGAGCGGGTCGTCCACTAAGCTGCGGGCAGTGCGGCCGTAGCTGCATCGAACAGCCCGTCGAGCCGCACGACCTGGAGCCGCGCAAGCGTCAGGTTGGCGTGGCTCTTGTCGAGCACGGCATGCAGGGCATGGCCGGGCTGACCCGGGATGCCGCGCAACAACAGATGGTGGGCACCGAGGGTGATGCCGGCCTCGGGCAGGCTGTGCCCGAGACCCAGCGTGCGGCTGGTGGATGCGAGCGAGGCCATCAACTCGGCGCCGTGGCTGCCCAGGTCTGCTCCCGTCGGCATCGCGCCGGCATGCGCCACCGCGATGCCGGTCTGCAATTCGAACACGCAGCAACTCACCATGCCGGGCAGCTCGCTCAGGCGCTGGGTATACCGCTCCCACAGGGTCGGCGGATCGGGCGCAGCCGGCACCTGCGGCAACGGCGGCATCGGGCGCATGGGCAGCGATTGCGCGAGGGCGGGTGCCGCGCGCCGGCGCGTGCTTGCGTCGGCGGGCGCCTGCGCGGTGAATTCGATGCTGCCACGATCCGCTACCGCAGCCTCGGCAGCGGCCAGCGGCACGGGATCACGCTTTGGTGGCTCGACCGCCCCCACGCGTGCCCAGGTGTCGTTGATGAATCCCCATGCCTCGGCGGGTCGACCGACCGGTGGCGACGTGCGGACGTCGACAGCCGTGCCGCGTGCCAGCTCCAGCGCCTGACTGCTCGCGACGCTTCCCGAGGCCAGCGGCAACAGCAGCAGATGGCGGTTGTGCCAGGAGGGCATGCCGATCTCGTCGCGCAACGGCTTGAGCGCCGACGCCATGGCGTGCGCGGGCAGGTTGCCGAGCGCGATGACCCCGAGCCGGCTGAACGCCAACAGCGTATGCGCCAGCTCGCGGCGCACCGCGCTGTCGGCGTCGATGTGGGTCGTGTACATGCGCAACGCGCGTCCGACTGCGGTGGGCAACTCGACGAACTCGAGGGTCGCGAGCAGCGTACCGTGGCCATGGCGCCGGATCATGAGGCGATGAATCAAGCCGCCACTGGCCACCGCGACAGCGGACAACAGCCTGGCCGACGCCGTGCAACCGATGTCGTGAACCGCGATGTAGACGGGTTTCAGGTGCTCGAATTGCTGGCGCATCGCGAGCGCCGGACCGCACGCGACGAACAGTTCCCGCACGCCCGCCGAAGTCGGCTGCCCGACGTCGCCGTCGGGCGTTGCCGCGTCGTCTTCGCTCAGCAACCGCGTCGCGAGCGCCGTCTGCGCCCGGGTCGACTGCCAGGCGTCGTCGGCCTCGACCGGCTTCGGTGGATGCGTCATGGTCGTCCGCTCCTCGGCGCAGTGTAGGCTGCAGGCGCGAGGGCGCAAGTCCGCGTCGCCCGGAAAGCGGTAACCGTGCACCATGGGTGGGACCACCGCCGAGGTCCGGTTACAATCATCGGCTTCGCCTTGCCACACCCGGGTCTGACGCTTCGGGGTGGCTTCATCCACAAGGAGAGTCCATGCGTCATTATGAAATCGTGCTGCTGATCCATCCGGATCAGAGCGAACAGGTTCCGGCGATGCTGGAACGCTACAAGACCACCGTGAGCGCAGGCGGCGGCAAGGTCCACCGGGTCGAGGATTGGGGGCGTCGGCAGATGGCCTACATGATCCAGAAGCTCGCGAAGGCCCACTACCTCTGCATCAACATCGAGTGCGGCACCGAAGTGCTGAACGAGCTCGAGACCGGTTTCCGTTTCAACGACGCGGTGCTGCGCCATCTGACGGTGCAGAAGAGCCGCGCCGAGACGACGCCGTCGGTGATGATGAAGACGGTCGATCGCGAAGAGGCCCGCAAGGCTCCGCAACCCCAGGAGGCCGCGGCCTGACGCTGCAGGCCGCGCGCCGCCTTGCCGTGCATGAATGAATCGACTGGTTCTTCAGGCGCAGCTGGTGGAGCGAGGCGCGATGCGTTACACCCCGGCCGGTCTTCCGGTCTTCGACTTGAGCCTGAAGCACGAGTCGCAGATCACCCAGGAAGGCCAGGCGCGCCAGATCTCGGTCGAGATCAGGGCGCGGGCGCTGGGGCCGATCACGCAACGCGTCGCGCAGCTCGAACTCGGAAGCAGCCACGGCTTCGCCGGCTTCCTCGGTTCGCAGCGCAACGGCCGCGGCATCGTTTTCAATGTCACCGAGCTCGATTGATTTCGGCTCGTCGCTCAAGACCCGTATCCGGATTTCCGGATCGATATTCAACAGAGGTGAAATATGCCCCCGCCACGTGGTAAAGGCCGGTTCTCGAAGGACCGCAAACCGAAACGCAACACCCAGTCGCTGCTGTTCCGCCGCAAGCGCTTCTGCCGCTTCACGGTCACCGGCGTCAAGGAAATCGACTACAAGGACATCGACACCTTGCGCGATTTCATCAACGAGAACGGCAAGATCACGCCGGCGCGCCTCACGGGCACGCGGGCTTTCTTCCAGCGTCAGCTGACGACGTGCATCAAGCGGGCGAGGTTCCTCGCCATGATGCCGTACAGCGACCAGCACAAGGTCTGAGGCCGCCATGCAAGTCATCCTCCTGGAAAAGGTCGCGAACCTCGGCAACCTCGGCGACGTCGTCAAGGTCAAGGACGGCTACGCCCGCAACTTCCTGATCCCGACCCGCGCGGCGCGCCGCGCCACGTCGACGGCGATCAAGGAGTTCGAGGACAAGCGCGTCGAGCTCGAGAAGCATGCCGCCGACAAGCTCGCCGGCGCGCAGGCGCTCGGCGAGAAGATGAGCGGCCGCACGGTCCACATCACGCAGAAGGCCGGCGTCGACGGGCGGCTGTTCGGCTCGGTCACCAACGCCGACATCGCCGATGCGCTCAACCGCATCGACTTCAAGGTGACCAAGGCGCAGGTGCGCATGCCCGACGGTCCACTCAAGGTCGTCGGCGAGCACACCGTCACCGTCGCGCCGCACACCGATGTCATCGTCGACGTGAAGGTCGTGGTGCTCGGGGAGACTAGCTAGCGCTCGTCTCTCGACGGGGCAGGACTGCTCCTTCCCCGCTGCGCTCCCCTTCCTCCGGGAGGAAGGGGCGGGTTCCTTCGGATCCATTTTTGTGTCCGCTGCATTTCCACCGGTCGTGCACGGGCTGTCCACAGCGTTGTACACCGGTGACGGTGAGCGCGGCTCTATGATTTCGTGATGGCAGCGATCTTCACTTCGGCGGGCGCGTCGTCCGGCATCCGGCCCGACGACGACGTCTCCCGTCTGCGCGTGCCGCCGCATTCTGTCGAGGCCGAGCAGAGCGTCGTGGGCGGGCTGCTGCTCGACAACAGCGCCTGGGACCGGATCGGCGACCTGCTCACCGACAGTGACTTCTACCGCTACGAGCACCGCCTGATCTACGAGGCGATCTCATCGCTGATCAACGCCACCAAGCCGGCCGATGTGATCACGGTCTTCGAGCAGCTGCAGCGGCTCGGCAAGGCCGAAGACTGCGGCGGCCTCGTCTACCTCAACGCGCTGGCGCAGAGCGTGCCGAGCGCGGCCAACATCCGTCGCTACGCCGAGATCGTGCGCGAGCGCTCGGTGCTCAGGAAGCTCGTCGCCGCGAGCGACGAGATCGCGACCAGCGCGTTCAATCCGCAGGGGCGCGCGGTCTCGGAAATCCTCGACGAGGCCGAAGGCAAGATCTTCCGCATCGGCGAGGAAGGCTCTCGCTCGCGCCAGGGTTTTCAAAGCATGGACACGCTGGTCGTCCAGTTGATCGACCGCGTCACCGAGCTGCACGAGAACGGCGCGGAGGAAGTGACCGGCGTGCGCACCGGCTTCTACGACATGGACCGGATGACCGCCGGCCTGCAGCCCGGCGATCTGATCGTGCTCGCGGCGCGCCCGTCGATGGGCAAGACTGCGTTCGCGCTGAACATCGCCGAGCATGTCGCCGTCAACGAAGGCCTGCCGGTCGTCGTGTTCTCGATGGAAATGGGCGCGTCGCAGCTGGCGCTGCGGATGGTCGGCTCGCTCGGCCGCATCGACCAGCAGCATCTGCGCACCGGTGCATTGCGCGACGACGAATGGGGGCGCCTCTCGGAGGCGGTGGAGAAGCTCGGCAAGGTCAGCCTCTACATCGACGAGAGCCCGGCGCTGACGCCGAGCGAAGTGCGTGCGCGGGCGCGGCGCCAGGCCCGGCAGTGCGGCCAGCTCGGGCTGATCGTCGTCGACTACCTGCAGCTGATGAGCGGCAGCGCCGGCACCAGCGAGGAGAACCGCGCGACCGTGATCGGCGAGATCTCGCGCGCGCTGAAATCGCTCGCGAAGGAACTGAAGTGCCCGGTGCTCGCACTGTCGCAACTGAACCGCAGCGTCGAGTCGCGTACCGACAAGCGGCCGATGATGAGCGACCTGCGCGAATCGGGCGCGATCGAGCAGGACGCCGACGTGATCATGTTCATCTACCGCGACGAGTACTACACGAAGGACGCCTGCAAGGAGCCCGGTGTCGCCGAGATCATCGTGTCGAAGCAGCGCAACGGCCCGACCGGCTTCTTCAAGCTGACGTTCCTCAAGCCGCTGACGAAGTTCGACAACCTCGCGCCGGGCAGTGCAGGCGGCGACTACTGAGGTCGACCGACCGATGAGCCGGCGCCTCGGCCGCGCGCCGATGAGCCATCGGAGCGCGGTCCTGACGATGCTCGCGGCGACCTTGCTGTGGAGCATCGCGGCGTCGTCACGCTGCAGCTCGAGAGCGCACGCAGTTTCGAGGTCACGTTCTGGCGCAGCTTCTTCAACGCCGCGGCCTTGGCTGTGCTGCTGCCGTGGCTGCGCGGCGCGGTCCCGCTCTGGCGCTCGATCCGCGACGGCGGTGCGACGCTGTGGATTTCGGGCGCCTGCTGGAGCGTGATGTTCACCGCATTCATGCTCGCGCTGACGATGACGAGCGTCGCCAATGTCCTCGTGACGATGGCCTCGGCCCCGCTGCTGACCGCGTTGATCGCGCGTTTCGCGCTCGGCCATCGGCTGCCGGGACGAACCTGGGCCACGGTCGCGGTGGCCGGTGCCGGCATCGCGTGGATGTATGCGAACGAGGCCAGCGGCGCCGAGCCGCGTCACCTGCTCGGCAGTGTCGTTGCGCTCGGCGTGCCGATCGCCGCGGCGATCAACTGGACGATGATCCAGCACAGCCGCGGCGCCGCCGATGCCGACCTGCTGCCGGCGGTGCTGATCGGCGCGCTGCTCTCGGCGCTCGCGACGTTGCCGTTGTCGCTGCCGTTCGCCGGCTCCGCGCACGACGTCGGCCTGCTCGCGCTGCTCGGGATCGCGCAACTGGCGATCCCATGCCTGATGGCGGTCGCCGCGGCACGCGCGCTGAGTGCGCCGGAAGTGTCGCTGCTCGCGCTGCTCGAGATCGTCTTCGGAGTCGCCTGGGCGTGGGTCGGCGGCGGCGAAGCGCCGGCGCCGCACGTGCTCGGCGGCGGTTTGCTCGTGATCGCGACGCTGGCGGTGAACGAGGTCCTGACGCTGCGTCGGCGCACCGCCTGACGCGGCGCCGCTCGCTACCATAGGCGCATCGAGCCCGCACCGCGCTGCATGTCCCACGATACCGCCGCACCTCTTCACCGCGACGCCGCCGAGGCCCGCGCGCCGCATCCGTTGCTGCTGCTGCTCGAGGGCCGTGCCGCATTCGAAGGCGCGGCGACGTTTGCGCTGTTGCCGTGGCTGCGCCGTCTGCCGCGCGGCGATCGGCATCCGGTCATCGTCTACCCGGGCCTCGGCGCGAACGACCTGACGACGCTGCCGCTGCGCCACGTGCTGAACGGCCTCGGCTATGCGACGCAGGGATGGGGACAGGGCCTCAATCGCGGGCCGCGCCGCGGCGTGCTGAAGAAATGCGCCGTCGACATCCGCGCGCTCGCCGCGCGCCACGGCCAGCCGGTGAGCCTGATCGGCTGGAGCCTCGGGGGCCTCTATGCACGCGAGATGGCGAAGGAGGTGCCGAATGCCACGCGCTGCGTGATCACGCTCGGCACGCCGTTCTCGGGACACCCGCGCGCGACGCACGCATGGCGGATCTACGAGCTGCTGAGCGGCGAGACCGCGCACGATCCGGCGCTGCGAGATCGGCTGCGGATCGCGCCGCCGGTGCCGACGACCTCGATCTATTCGCGCAGCGACGGCATCGTCGCGTGGCGCTGCAGCCTGAACGAGCCGGGTCCCTTTGCCGAGAACATCGAAGTCCGCGCCAGCCATGTCGGGATCGGCATCAATCCGACCACGCTGTACGCGGTCGCCGATCGCCTGGCCCAGCCGGCCGGGCAGTGGCGGCCTTTCGATCCGGGCGGAGCGCGGCGCTGGTTCTTCACGACGACGTCGGCCCCGTCCGGCACGATCGCCCGCGGCGCTTGAGGGCTCGACGGTTGCAGCTCCCCGCAAACGGCATTTCGATCGAAGTCGAGGATCACGGCGCGCCGAACGCCGAGCCGCTGTTGCTGATCATGGGCCTCGGGATGCAACTGGTCGCCTGGCACGAGGACTTCGTCGCGCGTCTGGTCCGCCGCGGCTTTCGGGTGATCCGCTTCGACAACCGCGACATCGGCCTGAGCCAGCGCTTCGACACGTTCGGCGTGCCGAATCTCGGCCTCGATGCGCTGAAGTTCAGCCTCGGAATGCGCGTCGCAAGTCCGTACACGTTGGCCGACATGGCGGCCGACAGCGTCGGTGTCCTCGATGCGCTCGGCATCGCGAAGGCGCACGTCTGCGGCGCCTCGATGGGCGGGATGATCGCGCAGCAGATCGCGGCGCGCCACCCCGAACGCCTGCGAAGCATGACGCTGATGATGACGAGCAGCGGCGCGCGGCGGCTGCCCGGACCGTCGCTGAAGGTCCGCGGCGCGATGCTGTCGCGGCCGAAGGTGCCGACCGCGATCGACAGCATCGTCGACCACTATGTCGCTCTCTACCGCCTGATCGGCAGCCCCGGCTATCCGGCCGCGGACGACTACCTGCGCAGGCGTCTCGACCTGTCGGTTCGACGCTCGTACCGACCGGCCGGCACCGCACGGCAGATGGTCGCGATCGCCGCCGACGGCGACCGTTCGCCGCTCCTCGCGCAGATCGCGGTGCCGACGCAGATCATCCACGGCCGCGACGACCCCTTGGTTCCGGTCGAAGCGGGGCGCGATCTCGCGGCCAAGATTCGCGGCTCGCGCCTCGACGTGATCGACGGCATGGGACACGACCTGCCGGTGCCGCTATGGCCGCGTTTCATCGACGCCATTGCCGCGGTCGCCGGTCGGGCCTGAATACAATCCGCCCCTTCGCTCCATTGCCATCGAACGTGCCTGATCGAGCCGCAGTCCGCCTGCAGTACGCCCTGCCGAAGCAGGCGATGACCGCGTTCGCGGGCCGTGTCGCGTCGGCGCGCAACGGCGCTGCGACGACGCGGCTGGTGCGCTGGTTCATACGCCGCTATCGCGTCGACATGAGCGAAGCGGCGAATTCCGATCCGGCCGCGTACGCGAGCTTCAACGATTTCTTCACGCGCGCGTTGCGCCCGGGCGTGCGCCCGCTCGCGCAAGCGCGGCTGATCTGCCCGGTCGACGGCGCGATCAGCCAGTTCGGCGCGATCGATCGCGACCAGATCTTCCAGGCCAAGGGCCACCACTACACGACGACCGCGCTGATCGGCGGCGACACCGAGCTCGCCAAGCGCTTCGAGGGCGGCCTGTTCGCGACGCTGTACCTGAGTCCGCGCGACTACCACCGCATCCACATGCCGTGCGACGGCACGCTGACGCGGATGA
>JBDTXV010000081.1:0-8161 GCA_040006015.1 Caldimonas sp. | reverse complement strand
CCGTCGCGTTGCCGACCTCGACCGCGAGGTCGCCGCGCGCGACCATGATGCCGTCCGACGCCTTCAGGATCTGCTCGAGCGCGGGGATCGCCTCGCTGCGCTCGATCTTCGCGATCAGCTGCGGCTTGTGGCGCCACGGCTCGCCGGCGACGTTCGCGAGCTGACGCGCCATCTCCATGTCGGTCGCGCTCTTCGGGAAGCTGACCGCGAGGTATTCGCACTGGAACGACATCGCGGTCTTGATGTCCTCCATGTCCTTCGCGGTCAGCGCCGGCGCGGTCAGGCCGCCGCCGGCCTTGTTGATGCCCTTGTTGTTAGACAGTTCGCCGCCCGAGATCACCGTCGTGTGCACCTCCTCGTTGCGGACCGCATCGACGCAGAGCTTGAGCAGACCGTCGTTCAGCAGCAGCAGGTCACCGGGGCGCACGTCGCGCGCGAGCTCCTTGTAGTCGAGGCCGACGCGGTCGTTGTCGCCGAGCTCGGTCATCGCGCCGTCGAGGATGAATTTCTGCCCCGGCACCAGGGTCGTGCGGTCGCCGACGAAGCGGCCGACGCGGATCTTCGGCCCCTGCAGGTCGGCCATGATCGCGACCTCCTTGCCGACCTTCTTCGCGGCCTCGCGGACCAGCGCGGCCCGATCGAGATGGTCCTGCGCCTTGCCGTGCGAGAAGTTCAGGCGCACGACATCGACGCCGGCGCCGATCATCCGCTCGAGGATTTCGGTCGAGCTCGACGCCGGCCCGAGCGTGGCGACGATCTTGGTGGCGCGGTGCAGGGCGGCTTCCATCGGATTCCTTGTCAGGCAGAACAGCGCCGCATCTTAGAGCGCGCGCGCGGCCGCGCCGCGGCCCGCGCGCATGACATTTATGCCGGGCCTGCGGCAGCGCGGCGCGCGAGGACCTCGAACGCCGGCAGCGTCTTGCCTTCGAGAACCTCGAGGAAGGCTCCGCCGCCGGTCGAGATGTAGTCGACATCGCTCTCGATCCCGTACTTCGCGATCGCCGCCAACGTGTCGCCGCCGCCGGCGATGCTGAATGCCGGCGACGCGGCGATCGCGCGCGCGATCGTCTCGGTGCCGTGCGCGAACGCATCGAATTCGAACACGCCCATCGGACCGTTCCAGACGATCGTTCCGGCGCCGGCGAGCAGCGCGGCGAGCTCCGCGGCGGTCTCGGGTCCGATGTCGAGGATCAGATCGTCGGCCTCGACCAGATCCGCCGGCCTGATCCGCGCCGGCGCGTCGGCCTTGAACTCCTTCGCGGTGACGACGTCGCGCGGCAGCGGCACTTCGGCGCCGCGCGCCCGCATCGACGCGATCACCGCCGTCGCGTCGCCGACTAGGCCCGGCTCGGCCAGGCTCTTGCCGATCGCCAGACCTTCGGCGAGCATGAATGTGTTCGCGATGCCGCCGCCGACGATCAGGCGGTCGACGTTGTTCGCGAGGCTCTGCAGGATGCTGAGCTTGGTCGAGACCTTCGATCCGGCGACGATCGCGATCAGCGGACGCTTCGGCTGCGCGAGCGCGCGCACGATCGCATCGATCTCGGCGGCGAGCAGCGGGCCGGCACATGCAATCGGCGCGTACTCGGCGATGCCGTAGGTCGAGGCCTCGGCGCGATGCGCGGTGCCGAACGCATCGTGAACGAAGATGTCGCAAAGCGCCGCGAGCTTGCGCGAAAGCTGCGGATCGTTCTTCTTCTCGCCCGGGTTGACGCGGCAGTTCTCGAGCAGCACCAGCTGCCCGGGCGCGACGTCGACGCCGTCGACCCAGTCGGCGACGAGCGGCACGTCGCGGCCGAGCAGCTCGCCGAGCCGGCGCGCGACCGGCGCCAGCGAGTCCTTCGTTTCGAGGCGGCCTTCGACCGGGCGGCCGAGATGCGAGGTCACCATCACCGCGGCGCCGGCCTCGAGGGCGAGCCGGATGCACGGCACCGACGCGCGCACGCGTGTGTCCTCGGTGATGCGACCATCGGGATCGAGCGGCACGTTCAGATCGGCCCTGATGAAGACGCGGCGCCCGGCGACTTTCCCGGCGGCGACGAGATCGGTGAAACGCAGGACGTTCATGCGGCGCAAAGCCGCGATGGTAAGTGATGCGTGGTGCTGCTCGGGGGTGATCCGAGCACTGACCGATGCCCCGCGCTCGGGCTCGCGGCGTGGCCGCAGTGGTCTATTTGTGCGGCGCCGCCGGAGCGGCTTCGGCGGCGGGGTCGCCGGCCTTCTCGCCGCTCGCGGCACGCGGCCCGGCACCGACCTGTGCGGTCAGCTGCGGCGTCACCGGCTCGATCTTGTTCTCGCGCATGTAGTCGTTCATGTCGCGCCAGCCGGCGAAGATCGCCGACCGGTCGGCCTTGCGGTAGATCGCGTAGCAATCCTCGATCGCGCGGCCGGCGTGGCGGCAAGCGCCGCCGATCGCCTTGCCGTCGGCATCGCGCGCCGCCGCGGTCTTTTCGGGCGACTCGATGCCGAGCATCTCGCAGCCGGCGAGCAGCAGGACAGCGAAGAAGGCGGGGGCGAGGGCGTAGCGGCGCATGGCAGGTGAATCGAGGTCTGCCACCGATATCGGCGCCGGCAGCGCGGACTTGAGCCCGTCGGCCGCGGCGAACGCGCACCCGGCGCCGCGAACGCTCAGCGCCCGGTCGCGGCGGCCATCGCGAGCAGGCGCTCGACCCGTTCCTCGGTCGCCGGATGGGTCGAGAAGAGGCCGCGGATGCCGCCGCCCGAAAGCGGATTCACGATCATCATCTGCGCGGTAGCCGGGTTGCGCTCGGCCGCGTCGAGCGGTATTCCTTGCGCATAGCGGTGAATCTTCTCGAGCGCCGAGGCGAGCGCACGCGGGTCGCCGGACAACTCGGCGCCGCCGCGGTCGGCTTCGAACTCGCGTGCCCGGCTGATCGCCATCTGGATCAGCCCGGCCGCGATCGGCGCCAGCAGCGCCACCAGCAGACCCGCGATCGGATTGACCGCGCGCCCTTCGCTGTCGCGACCGCCGAAGAACATCGCGAAATTGGCGAGCATCGAGATCGCGCCGGCCATCGTCGCGCTGATCGTGCTGATCAGGATGTCGCGATGGCGAACGTGCGAAAGTTCATGCGCCATCACGCCGCGCAGTTCGCGCTCGGTCAGCACCCGCATGATCCCGGTCGTCGCGGCGACCGCGGCATGCGCCGGATTGCGCCCGGTCGCGAACGCGTTCGGCGCGTCTTCCTCGATCACGTAGACGCGCGGCATCGGCAGCCCGGCCTTCTGCGCGAGCTCGCCGATCATCCGGTAGAACTGCGGCGCAGAGGTCTCGTCGACCTCCTGCGCGCTGTACATCTTCAGCACGAGCTTGTCGGAAAACCAGTAGCTGAAGAAGTTAATGCCGATCGCGACGACGAGCGCAAACATCATGCCCTGGCGGCCGCCGATCACCGCACCGATCGCCATGAACAGCGCGGTGATCGCCGCCATCAGCACGGCCGTCTTCAACAGGTTGAACATCGCATCGATCCTTCGGAAAAGGCGAAACCAGGCCCGACCCGTTAGATGGGGCCGCGCTGCGGCAGTTCAAACGCCTTCGCGGCGAAGCGCATGCCGGGTGTCACGGCGATGCGCTGCAGGAATTCGCGCGCCGGGACGCGCCGTCCGCCGGGCCGCTGCAGTTCGGTCAGCACGAGGGCGCCGGCGCCGCAGGCGACACGGATCCCGTCAGCGCCGACATCGAGGACGAGTCCCGGATCGCCCGCAGCTGCAGCGCCATCGGCGACACGGCCGCGCCAGCATTTGACGATCGCGCCGTCGAGCTCGCTGCTCGCGCCGGGGAACGGATCGAATGCGCGCAGGCGCCGTTCGATCGCCGCGGCCGGCAGGCGCCAATCGATCTCCGCCTCGTCCTTGCCGACCTTGTGCGCATAGGTCGCGCCGTCTTCGGGTTGCGGGTGCGGCGCGAGTTCACCACGCTGCAGCGCGCGCAGCGCCGTGATGACCAGCGCTCCTCCGCGCTCGGCGAGGCGCGCCTGCAGCGTCGCGGTCGTGTCGTCGGCGCCGATTGCGGCCGGCTCGGCCAACAGCATCGCGCCGGTGTCGAGCCCCGCGTCCATCTGCATGATCGTGATCCCGGCCGCGGCGTCGCCGGCCTCGATCGCGCGGTGTATCGGCGCGGCGCCGCGCCAGCGCGGCAGCAGCGAGGCGTGGATGTTGATGCAGCCGTACCTGGGCAGGTCGAGCACCCAGCCCGGCAGGATCAGGCCGTAGGCGGCGACGACTATCGCGTCGGGCCGCGCTGCGAGCAGCGCCGCACGCGCGCCTTCGGCGTCTGCGACGTAGCGGCCGTCGGGGCGCAGGCCGTGCGGCTGGATCACCGCGATGCCGTGCTCGACCGCGCAGGCCTTGACCGGTGAAGGCTGCAACTTCAGGCCACGTCCCGCCGGGCGATCCGGCTGCGTCAGCACCAGCGGGATCTCGAAACCGGCATCGAGCAGATGCGCCAGCGCGACCCGGGCGAATTCGGGCGTGCCGGCGAACGCGATCCTCATGCGCCCGGCCCGCGCGCCGCTAAGCCGCACTCAGACGCGTGCTTCATCGCGGATCTTCTTCAGCATCTTGGTCTTGATGCGATTGCGCTTCAACGGGCTCAGGTATTCGACGAAGACCTTGCCCATCAGATGATCCATTTCGTGCTGGACGCAGACCGCGAGCAGGCCCTCGGCCTCGATCTCGCAAGTCTCGCCGGCCCGGTTCAGCGCGCGCACCGTGACACGGGCATGACGCGGAACCTTGTCGTAGACCTCGGGCACCGACAGGCACCCTTCATCGCCGAAGATCATCTCGTCGCTCCAGGCGATCAGCTCCGGGTTGATCAGCACGTGCGGCTCGTCGCGCGCATCCGAGGTGTCGATCACGATCACGCGCTCGTGTACGTCGACCTGGGTCGCGGCGAGACCGACGCCCTCGGCCGCATACATGCTCTCGAGCATGTCGTCGACGAGTCGACGCGTCGTCGCATCGACCGCGGCGACCGGCTTGGCGATCGTGTGCAGGCGCGGGTCGGGATAGCGGAGGATGTTCAGCTTGGCCATTTGATCGGATCGAGGCCGCAGGTGCATGCGCTCGGGATGTGGACATCGCGCAACGCGAGGTGCCGTGACAGGTCTCACACACGGCGCCGCGAGGGGCTCACTTTCGTTGCGACATCAATGCTTTAGGGGCAGAATCTGTGAAACAGAATGAGGATTTTCGCCGAAAGGCCGCTGCTCGGCGCCGAGCGGCGGAGGAACCCCCACCGCGCGGCCGGACGCTACGCAGCACACCGAGATAATCCCACATGACCCGACGCATCCGCACTGCCTCACACGCTCGCCGGGCCGCATACGTGGTGTCGATTGCCGCATCCCTGGCTGGCGCGCTGAGCGCAGCGCCGAGCGTCGCCGCGACCTATCCGATCACTGCCGAGCAGCGCAGCACCGCGCAGCGAACCGCGCAGACCGGCATCGCACTGGCCGAACTGCTGCCGACTGCGCCGGACTCCTACACGGTGAAGCCGCACGACACGTTGTGGGGCATCTCGGGCCTATACCTGAAGAGCCCGTGGCGCTGGCCCGAGTTGTGGGGCATGAACCTCGAGCAGATCCGCAACCCGCATCTGATCTACCCGGGGCAGGTTCTCTTCCTCGACAAGACGAACGGTCGCGCCCGTTTGCGAATGGGCCAGGCACCCGAAGGCGTCGACGTGGTCCGGCTGTCGCCGCGGATTCGTTCGAGCACGACCGCGGCGGACGGCATCGCGTCGATACCGTTCAATCTGATCGAGCCGTTTCTGAACGAAGCGGTGATCTTCGAACGCAACGAACTGGCCGATGCGCCGCGCATCGTCGCGGCCCAGGAGGGCAGCGTGCTGCTCTCGCGCGGCGACACGGCCTATGTTCGCGGCGAGCTCGGCAACGAGCGTGAATACCGCATCTTCCGCGAGCCGCGCCCGCTGAAGGATCCGACGACGGCCGAAATTCTCGGCTACGAAGCCACGTACGTCGGCGCCGCCCAATACCTGCGCCAGGGCGAGACCCGCAACGGATCCGAAGACAAGCCCGAGATCGTTCCGGCGACGTTCGTCGTGACCAGCATCCGGCAGGAAGCCGGCGTCGGCGACCGGCTGAGTCCGCTGCCGGCGCGCGAATTCACGAACTATGCACCGCATGCACCGCAGGGTCCGCTCGACGGACAGATCGTCTCGATCTACGGCGATGCGCTGACCGCCGGGCAGAACCAGATCGTCGCGCTGAACCGTGGCGCGCGCGACGGCGTCGAGCGCGGCCATGTGCTGGCGCTGTGGCGCGATGGCGTACGCGCGATCGACAAGACCGACCCGGGCCGGCCGCTGATGAAGCTTCCCGACGAACGCCACGGCATGCTGTTCGTATTCCGCGTGTTCGATCGCATGTCGTACGCGCTGATCCTGTCGGTGAAAGAGCCGGTCAAGGCCGGCGACCGGTTCACGCAGCCGTAAATCGGCCGGGCGCGGCGTGATCGACCGCGACGAGGCCGCCGCCTGGGTCCGACTGCTCGAAACGCCGGGACTCGGCCGCGGCTCGGCACGCAAGCTCCTCGCTGCATTCGGCTCGCCGCAAGCCGTCTTTTCGAGTTCGCCCTCGGCTCGGCGCGAGGTCGTCGGCGCCGAGCTTGCGAGTGCCCTCGCCGCCTCGTCGGAGGACATCGAGCGACAGATCGCGACGACGCTCGCCTGGCTGGACACGAGCGCGCCCGAGGCGCGCACGGTCATCACGCTCGGCGACCCCGGTTATCCGGCCCCCCTCCTGCAGACCGCCGACCCGCCGCTGCTGCTCTACGCGCAGGGGCACGCCGAACTGCTTCAGGTTGAGTCGCTCGCGGTCGTCGGTAGCCGCAATCCGACGCCGCAGGGCGCCGAGAACGCGCGTGCGTTCTCGACCCATTTGAGCAGCGCGGGCCTGGTGATCGTCTCCGGCCTGGCGCTCGGCATCGATGCCGCGGCGCACGAAGGGGGCCTCGACGGCGGCGCGGGGACGATCGCAGTCGTCGGCACCGGTCTCGACCGGGTTTATCCGCGCCGCAACCGCGAGCTTGCCCATCGCATCGCAACCGACGGGCTGATCGTCAGCGAGTTCCCGCTCGGTACCTCGCCCCGTTCGGAGAACTTCCCGATCCGCAACCGCATCATTGCCGGCTTGACCCGAGGCACGCTCGTCGTCGAAGCAGCACTGCAGTCGGGATCGCTGATCACCGCACGCCTCGCGCTCGAAGCCGGGCGCGAGGTCTTTGCGATTCCCGGGTCGATCCATGCGCCGCAGGCGCGCGGCTGCCACGCATTGATCAAGCAGGGCGCGAAGCTCGTCGATCGTGCCGAAGACGTCCTCGAGGAACTGCGGATGCCCGCGCCCGGCAGCGGAGGCGCCGGCGCGTCGGCGCCGACCCGGGACGACCCGCTGCTCGAGGCCCTCGGCTACGACCCGGTGACGCTAGACGCGCTGATCGCGCGGACCGGCCGATCGGCCGCGGACCTCAACATTCGCCTGCTCGAACTCGAGCTCGAGGGCCGCATCAGCCGGCTGCCGGGGCAGCTGTTTCAGCGCGTCGCCCGAGGCTGAACGCGCCGAAGATCGAGTCGCCTCGCTCGCGGCGGAGCTTCGACACCGACGGCTAGTAGGCGCTCGGCGTCGCACCGTCAAGACGGCACGCCATCGCGCCATTACAGGCGGCTGGAATCGGACGCTGCGGTATAGTGAATCATGTTGGACGTACTCGTATACCTGTACGAAAACTACTGGCGACCCGATGCTTGTCCCGAGCATGACCAGTTGACGCGCAAGCTCTCGTCGGTCGGCTTCGAGTCGGACGAAATCGAGGAAGCGCTGTCCTGGCTCGACGGCGTCGCTGCCGCGGCGCAGTCTTATGTCGGCGACCAGGGCGCGAAGAGCCTGCGCCTCTATTTGCCGGCCGAACTCGAGCATCTCGGCGAATCGTCGGTCGGCTTCATCAGTTTCCTCGAATCGGCCGGCGTGCTGCCGCCGCCGATGCGCGAAATGGTGCTCGACCGAGCCAGCGCGATCTCGGGCGGCCCGCTCGATGTCGAAGACCTGAAGATCATCGTGCTGATGGTCTTCTGGAGCCTCGGCGAAGAGCCCGATGCGCTGATCCTCGACGAGCT
>JBDTXV010000080.1:0-8192 GCA_040006015.1 Caldimonas sp. | reverse complement strand
GCGATCGGTCGCGGTCGCGTCCTTCTCCTCGACGATGCGGTGGATGCGGCCACCTTCGAGCGCGTCGCGTCCGGCCGGGTCGCCGCGGACGACGCGGCCGTAGCCCGTCGGGTCGTCGAGCTCGATCGTCAGCAGTGCGAGGCGGTGGCCGGCGCAGGCCGCGACCAGCTCGCGCGCGGTCTCGGCCTCGATCAGCGGCACGTCGCCGTTCAGGATCAAGGTCGTGCCCGAATCGCCGAGCAGCGGGACCGCCTGCTGCACCGCATGGCCGGTCCCGAGCTGCGGCATCTGCCGTGCGAACGCGAGGTTCGGCGCGCGCGCCGAGGCCTCGACCGCTTCGGCGCCGTGACCGGTGACGACGACGATGCGGCGCGCGTCGAGCGCAGCGGCGGTCGCGAGGACATGCTGCAATAGGCTCTTGCCGGCGAGCCGGTGCAGGACCTTCGGCCACTTCGAACGCATGCGGGTGCCTTTGCCCGCCGCCATGATCACGATGTCCAGATCGATTTCAGCCATTGCCATTCCGAGTCGGTTGCGCCGTGCGCGTCGAGCGTCGATTATCGCGGCGCTGTCGCTCGCCTTCGCTCTGCTCGGCGGCTGCAGCGCGCTCAAGCTCGGCTACGGGCAGGCCGATGGGTTCGCGTTCCGCTGGCTCGACGGCTATGTCGACTTCGACGACGCGCAGTCGCTGCGCGTGCGCGACGCGATCGGCGCCTGGTTCGCATGGCAGCGCCGGGCCCAGCTCGCCGACTACGCCGATCTGCTGCTGCGGATCGAGGCCGAGGTCCAGGCCGACACGAGCGCTGAGCGCGTCTGCGGCTGGTGGGGCGAGGTCCGCGACCGGATCGAGCGCGGCGTCGAGCAGACCGTGCCGGCGCTCGCCGAGGTCGCGTCGACGTTGAAGCCGGCCCAGTTCGACAACATCGAACGGCGCTACGCGAAGTCGAACGCCGAGTACCGCGACGATTTCATGCAGCCCGATCCGGCCAGGCGCATCGGCGCGATGGCCAAGCGCGTCGCCGGCCGCGCCGAATGGCTCTATGGCGACCTCGACCGGGGCGAGCGCGAGCGGATCGAACGCGCGGTTGCCGAATCGCCGCAGGACCCGCAGCTTTCGTTCGACGAGCGCCGCCGGCGCCAGCAGGACGGCGTGCAGACGCTGCGCAAGGTCGCCGCCGGCACGCTGCAGGGACCGGCGGCGCAGGCCGAGATTCGCGCGTGGCTGCGGCGCATCGAGCGCTCGCCGCGCGAGGCGTATCGACTGCAGGCCGAACAAACCGTGCTGCGCAACTGCCGACTCGCCGCCGATCTGCACAACGCGACCTCGGCCGCGCAGCGGCAGACGGCATCGAAGAAGCTGAAGGGCTGGGCCGCCGACCTGCGCGCGCTGGCCGCCGAGGCCGGAGCGTGAGGCGGGTGGTCGCAAGCGGCTTGGTTGCGCCCCGCTCCGGGCGAGCCGCTTGGGCCGCAGCCCTGCGCTCAGCTCGCCGGCTTCAGCTCGACCGTGACGCGGCGCGGATTGACGCCGCCGTTCGGGAAGTCCTTCAGCGCCGCCGCGAACATCGCCGGCAGCGCGGTCTCGACCATCGGCGTCAGCCCGTCGCTGTTGGCTCGCGCTTCGTAGAGCGGCTGGCCGGTCTTGCGGTCGCGGATCAGCAGCGCGACTTCGCGTTCGTAGTCGTAGTCCCTCCAGCGCGGTCCCCAGCCGTACGGCCAGCGCGGCCCCCAGAAGCCGCGCGCGTGGTACGGATAGAAGAACGGGCGGCGCAGCCCGGGACCCCACCAGAACGGATCGTCGAACGGCGAACGGTCGGTCGCGGTGATGCGAGCGCCGAGCTGCACCGTCACGTCGGCGCTCTGCGGGTCGCTCGACGGCGCGAAGCCGGCCGCCTCGACCGCCGGGCGCGCGGCGTCCTCGAGCAGCTGCTGCTGTTCGGGCCGGGCCTGCTGCGACGGCAGGCGCTCGAACGCGTAGGTCGTCGGCTTGCGCTCGGCCGGCCAACGGCTGTAGCTCGACACGTCGCTGTCGAAGCTCTTCATCGCGGCGCAGCCGCCGAGGGCGAGCAGCGCCGCCAGCACAAGGGAAATTCTCATCGCATGTGCTCCCCTCAAGAGGCCCGGCGCAACGGCAGCGAGGTCGCGGCCGGGCCGCAGCCGTCGTCGGCATCGAAGGCACGGTCGCCGCCGGGATCGGCCACGCCTGTCGCTTGGAGCGTCGTGAACGGGAACAGGTTCCGATCCAGCAGATGCGACGGCACGACGTGGCTCAGCGCCCGGAACAGGTTGTCGGTGCGACCGGGAAATTCGCGCTCCCATTCCCGCAGCATGGTGCGGATGCGCACGCGCTGCAGGTTCTGCTGGTTGCCGCACAGCGTGCACGGAATGATCGGGAATTCGCGGTACGCGGCCCAGCGTTCGAGATCGACCTCGGCGACATGGGCGAGCGGGCGGATCACGACATGCCGGCCGTCGTCGCTCGCGAGCTTCGGCGGCATCGCCTTCAGCCGCCCGCCGAAGAACATGTTCATGAACAGCGTCTGCACGATGTCGTCGCGGTGGTGGCCGAGCGCGATCTTGGTCGCGCCGAGCTGGGCTGCGACGCGGTAGAGCGCGCCGCGGCGCAGCCGCGAGCACAGGCTGCACATCGTCTGCCCCTCGGGCACCAGGCGCTTGACGACCGAATAGGTGTCCTGTTCGGCGATGTGGAACGCGACGCCGCGGCCGGCCAGGTATTCGGGCAGCACCTGCTCCGGGAATCCGGGCTGCTTCTGATCCAGATTGACCGCGACCAGCTCGAAACGCATCGCGACCCGCTGCTGCAGCGCGAGCAGGATGTCGAGCAGCGCGTGGCTGTCCTTGCCGCCCGACAGGCAGACCATCACCTTGTCGCCGTCCTCGATCATGTTGTATGCGGCGATCGCCTCGCCCACCTGGCGATGCAGGCGCTTCTCGAGCTTCGCGATCCCGACCGGCGGCTTGACCCTCGGCGCTGCCGCGAACACCGCACTCATCGGGTCGCCTCCTTCAATCCGAACACTTCGCAGCCGACCGATGCGCAGTCCGCATAGACGTCGGGCTTCGCGGTCGAGACCCGCGCCGCGCGCACGCGCGGATGCTCGAGCATCAGCGCGAGGACATCGTCGCAGAGCGTCTCCTGCAGATGGATGTGGCCGCGCGAGACGCGCGCCGCGATCGTGCTGCGGATGAAGTCGTAGTCGACGACTTCGTCGAGCGCATCGGTCTTCGGCGTCGAGACCGCGAGCGGGATGTACAGGTCGACGTTCATCACGACGCGCTGTTCGGCGGTCTTCTCGAACGCATGCACGCCGATGTTGATGCGGATTTCGTAGTCGCGCAGGAAGAGCCGGCGGCAATCCATCAGGCTCGGGTGGCTCAGCAGGCTTTGCATCTCAGGGCTTTCCGGTCGCGATGAACTGGACGTCGCGCGACTGCGCGGCGAGATGCTGGCCGCCGTCGACGAGCAAGGTCGTCCCGGTGATCGCCGCCGCGCCGAGCAGGAAGCGCACCGCCGCGGCGATGTCGGCCGGCGTCGACGAGCGGCCGAGCGGCGTCAGCCGGTGTGCGACCGCGAACCCTTGCGGGCTCATCGCGCCCGACGGCAGCGTGACGCCGGGCGCGACCCCGCAGACGCGCACGCGCGGCGCGAGGGCCTGCGCGAGCGCGACGGTCGCGGCCTGCAGTGCTGCCTTCGACAAGGTGTACGACAGGTAGTCGGGATTCGGATTCCAGAGCTTCTGGTCGAGCAGGTTGACGACGCAGCCGACTCGCTCCGATCCGTCGATCTGCGCATGCAGCGCGCGCGCGAGCAGCAGCGCCGGGCCGGTGTTCGCGCGCCAGTGCTTTTCCATCGCGGCATAGCCGAAGGTCGCGATCGAGTCGTATTCGAACGTCGATGCGTTGTTGACGACCGCGTCGAGGCGCCCGAAGCGCGCGACGACCGCCGGCACCAGCGCGAGGCAGGCGGCTTCTTCGGCGAGGTCGGCCGCGAACGCCGCCGCGCGCGCGCCGCCGGCTTCGAGCTCGGCGACGACCGCATCCGCGTCGGCAGTCGACGTGCGGTAATGGACCGCGACATCGAAGCCGTGCGCGCCGAGGTCGAGCGCGATCGCGCGGCCGAGGCGCTGTGCAGCGCCGGTGACCAGGGCGACGGGGCGGGACGACATGGCTTTCTACAATCGCGCGATGCTTCAGGAACGAAGTGCCAGTGTAGGTCCGGCGCTGACACGGCTCGTCGAGCGCGCGATCGCGCAGAACGGCGGCTGGCTGCCGTTCGACCGCTTCATGGCGCTCGCGCTGTACGCGCCGGGGCTCGGCTATTACGCGAACGCGAGCCGCAAGTTCGGCACGCTGCCCCGGTCGGGCAGCGATTTCGTCACTGCGCCGGAGCTGTCGCCTCTGTTCGGCCGGGCGCTCGCGGTGCAGCTGCGCGAGGCGCTGCTCGCGAGCGGCACCGACGAGATCTGGGAGTTCGGCGCCGGGTCGGGCGAGCTCGCCGCGCAGCTGCTTGCGGCGCTCGAGCCGGCGCTGCTGAAGCGCTACACGATCGTCGACCTGTCCGGCGCGCTGCGCGCGCGCCAGCGCGAGCGGCTCGTCGAGTGGGGCACTCGCGTCGAATGGGTCGACGCGCTGCCCGACGCGATGCGCGGCGTCGTCGTCGGCAACGAGGTTCTCGATGCGATGCCGGTGCAGCTGCTCCATTTCGACGGCGCGGAATGGTTCGAGCGCGGCGTCGCGATCGCCGACGGCGCGTTCGCGTTCGCCGATCGGCCGACCGAGCTGCGGCCGCCGGCGACGGAATCCGGCGAATTCGGCGCCGGCGCGACGACCGAGCTGCATGCGCAGGCCGAGGCCTTCGTCGCGACGCTCGCCGAGCGGCTGACCTGCGGCGTCGCGTTCTTCATCGACTACGGCTTCCCGGAGGCCGAGTACTACCACCCGCAACGCAGCACCGGCACGCTGATGTGCCATCGCGCGCATCGCGCCGATGCCGACCCGCTGACGGACGTCGGTGCGAAGGACATCACCACGCATGTCGATTTCACCGCGCTCGCGCTCGTCGCGCAGGACGCCGGTTTCGACGTGATCGGCTACACGTCGCAGGCGCACTTCCTGATGAACTGCGGCATCCTCGAGCTGCTGCGCGGTGCCGACCTGCGTACCGTCGCGAACACGCAGAAGCTCCTGACCGAGCACGAGATGGGCGAGCTCTTCAAGGTGCTCGCGCTCGCGAAGGGCTGCGCGTTCGAGCCGCTCGGCTTCGCCGGCGGCGACCGCCGGCACCGGCTTTGAGCGCCCAGGCGTCGCGATGATCCGCTGGCTGATCGTCGTCTTCCTCGCGCTGGTGATCTTCAGCGGCTTCAGGTCGTGGCTCGAGAAGATCGGGCTCGGCCGTCTGCCGGGCGACTTCCGCTTTCGCCTCGCCGGGCGCGAGTGGTTCATTCCGCTGACGAGCAGCGTGCTGCTCAGCTTCGTTGCAATGCTGATCGCGAAGTTGTTCTAGGGGCGCTCGCCGGGCCCGCTCGGCGTTCGCCGCTCACGAAGGTCTACCGGGCCGCGCCGAGGCTCGCTTCGAGCGCCTCGATGCGCGCGGCACGGATCGCGTCGCCGACCGCCGGTCCGGCGGCGCCGAGTTCGCCCAGCTCGGCCGCGATCCGGGTCGCGTCGACCGCCTGCACGGTGCGCAGCGCGTCGAGCAGGCGCGCGCGTTGCGGATACGGCGTGTCGTCGAGGCCGAGCCGGCCGCGCGCATCGCATTCGCAGGCGAGCAGCGCTTCGGCGAAGCGCTCAGGCCGGCGCAGCGCATCGCAGCGCTCGATCAGACGCAGCAGCGCGGCGGCGCCGAACTCGGTGCTGCGGTGCACGTTGCCGTGCTCGCGCGCGACGATCTCGGCGAGCCCGGCGCAGGCGCTGCTGACCTTCAACCGTGCGCCAAGCCTGCGCGCAAGCTCGACGCTGCGCTGCTCGTGGCCGAGATGGCGCGGCAAGGTCCCGGCCGGCGTCGTGCCCTTGCCGAGGTCGTGGCACAGGCACGCATAGCGGACCTCGAGCGACGTGCCGAGGCGCGCCGCCATGTCGAGCACCATCGCCAAGTGGACGCCGGTGTCGATCTCGGGGTGGTAGTCGGCGCGCTGCGGCACGCCCCAGAGCCGGTCGACCTCGGGCAGCACGCGGGCGAGCGCGCCGCAGCGGCGCAACACTTCGAGCATTCGCGACGGCTTGCCTTCCATCAGCCCGCGCGAGACTTCCTTCCAGACGCGCTCGGGCACCAGCGCATCGGCCTCGCCGGCCTCGACCATCGCGCGCATCAGCGCCTCGGTCTCGGGCGCGATCGTGAAATCGGCGAAGCGCGCGGCGAAGCGCGCGACGCGCAGGATCCGCACCGGGTCCTCGGCGAACGCCGGCGCGACGTGGCGCAGCACGCGGTCGGCGAGATCGCGCTGTCCGCCCCACGGATCGATGAGCGTGCCGTCGGCGGCGCGCGCGATCGCATTGATCGTCAGGTCGCGGCGCTGCAGGTCTTCCTCGAGGGTCACGTCGGGCGCGGCGCGGAATTCGAAGCCGTGATAGCCGGCCGCGGTCTTGCGCTCGGTGCGCGCGAGCGCGTGCTCCTCGCGCGTCTGCGGATGCAGGAACACCGGGAAATCGGCGCCGACCGGCACGTAGCCGAGGCGCCTCATCTCGTCGGGGCTCGAGCCGACGACGACCCAGTCGCGATCGGTGACCGGCAGCCGCAGCAACTCGTCGCGCACCGCGCCGCCGACGATGTAGGCCTTCATCGACTGCGGTACGGCTCGTCTTCCTCGACGAAGTCGTGCTCGGCGCGCGCGGCATCGCACCACGCCTGCATCGCCGGCAACGCGAAGATGCGCTCGACGTACGCGGCGGTTCCGGCTTCGACAGGCGGCGCATAGGTGCGCAGGCGCGCGCACACTGGCGCGAAGTACGCATCGGCGGCGCCGAACGGGCCGAACAGGAACGGCCCGCCGCTCTCGGCGAGCTGTTGCCGCCACATCTCCTCGATGCGGCGCAGGTCGGCCGCGACCGGCGCCGATTCGCGCACCCAGCGCGGACCGATCTCGGGCATCGAGGCCTCGATGTTCATCGGCAAGTGCTCGCGCAGCGCGCCGAAGCCGGCATGCATTTCGGCGCAGAGACTGCGCGCCCGCGCGCGCGCTTTCGCGGCGCTCGGCCAGAGCGTCTTCCCGGGGAACTTCTCGGCCAGATATTCGACGATCGCGAGCGTGTCCCAGACCGCGAAGCCGTCGTCGACGAGCAGCGGCACGCGGCCGGTCGGCGCGAGGCGCAGCAGCGTCTGCTTGAACGGCGAGTCGGCATTCCAGGCGAGGCGCAGCTTGATCTCTTCGAACTCGATTTCGGCGTGAGTCATCAGCAGCCACGGCCGCAGCGACCACGACGAATAGTTCTTGTTGCCGATGTAGAGCTGCATCGTTCGTGCCGGTCAGTGGTTCGTCGTCGTTCAGCGCCCGTGCACCGCGGCACGCCAGGCATCGAGGCGCGCCGGGCCTTGCGCGCGGCCGAGGTAGGTCGGCGCGATCGCCTCGATCGCGGCCGGTCGTATGCCGAGCCGGGTCAGGCCCGGAAGCTGGCCGCTCGCGACGCTCGCGACGCGCATCGAGTCGAGGTTGTCGCGCGACATCAGCGGCTCGCCGGGCAGCCATTCCATCAGCGTCGCCTGCAACCGGCCGAGCGGCGCGGGCAGCCCGACGACAGGGCGCGGATGGCCGGCGCAGTGTCCGGCGAGCCGGACCAGATCGCGCAGCGTGTAGACCGTCGGGCCGCAGCACTCGATCGTTTCGCCGATCGTCGTGCGGTCTTCGAGACAACGCGCGATCGCGGCGGCGACGTCGTCGACCCAGACCGGCTGGAAGCGCGCGCCGGCACCGGCCAGCGGCACGACCGGGAACATCGCTTGAAGCGCTGCGAACAGATTCAGGAAGTGGTCGCCCTCGCCGAAGATCACCGATGGGCGCAGCAGCGTGACCTCGAGCCCCTTGCCGGCGAGCGCCGCTTCGCCGGCCGCCTTCGTGCGCAGGTATCGGCTCGGTGCGCGCGCATCGGCGCCGAGCGCGCGCACATGGACGACGCGCTTGACGCCTGCCGCCGCGCAGGCCTCGGCGCGGCGGCGCGGCAGCTCGACGTGGGCGCGGTCG
>JBDTXV010000079.1:0-8210 GCA_040006015.1 Caldimonas sp. | reverse complement strand
GCGCCTGCAGGATCGCCTCGAAGCAGTCCCAGTTGCGCGCGGCCTTGCCGATGCCGCCGTAGACGACCAGCGCGTCGGGGTTCTCGGCAACCTCGGGATCGAGATTGTTCTGGATCATCCGGTAGGCGGCCTCGATCAGCCAGTTCTTGCAGCTGATTTCTGTGCCGCGCGGCGCGCGCACCGGCCGCGGTTTCGCCAGCGCGTGGATCACGGAAAGATCGGTCATGGCGCCTCCGCAGATGGCAGGGAATCGGACAGGATAAGTCGGATCGAATCGTACGACTCTACTTGACTAGACAAGTCGACGCAAGTACGCTGCCGCGATGGTTTTCCCCGACCGCTCCGCCGGCGGCGCAGCGCGCCGGCCGCTGCCGCCGTATGCACGGGTCAAGCAGTTCCTGAAGGAGGAGCTCGCGCGTGGCCGCTGGCTGCCGGGCGCGCTGATGCCGTCCGATGCCGAGCTGGTCGCGCAGTTCGGCGTCAGCCGCATGACCGTGACGCGCGCACTGCGCGAGCTGCAGTCCGAAGGACTGGTCGAGCGCACCCAGGGCGTCGGCACGTTCGCCGCGCATCTCGCGCGCGTCTCGTCGACCTTGACGATCCGCGACCTGCACGAGGAGATCGCCTCGCGCGGCCACAGGCACGAGGCGCGCGTGCATCTGGCGCGGCGCGAGCGCGCGCCGGCGCCGCTCGCCGCGCAGCTCGGCCTCGCCGCCGGCGCGACTGTCTTCCACACGCTGATCGTCCATGCCGAAAACGGCGTGCCGCTGCAGTGCGAAGACCGCTACGTGAACCCGGCCTGCGCACCGAACTACCTCGACGTCGACTTCACGCAGATGACGCCGACGCACTACCTGCTGCAGGTCGCGCCGCTGTGGGAAGCGCAGTACTCGATCCAGGCCAGCGTGCCGAGCGCCGACGAAGCACGCCTGCTCGGCATCGGGCCGCGCGAGCCGTGCCTCGTTGTCGTCCGGCGTACGATGAGCCGTGGCGTGCCGATCACGCTCGCGCGTCTCGTGCACCCGGGCTCACGCCACCAGATCGATGGACATTTCAAGCCATGAGTCCGTTGCGCTGCAGGGGCGACGAGCCGATGCGGGTCCGCGCGCCGGCGCGTTGCGCATCGAGGGCGTAGCGATGAATATCCATTGCGTGTCGGCCGCGCAGATCGCGCCGCAAGCGTGGAAGAACAGCGGCGGGCGCACGCGCGAGCTGCTCGCATGGCCGGCTGCCGCCGAGTGGACCTTGCGGATCAGCCTCGCCGAGATCGACGCCGACGGACCGTTCTCGGCCTTTGCCGGCGTCACGCGCTGGTTCGCGGTCGTCGAAGGTGCCGGCGTCGCGCTCGCGTTCGATGCGGCCGAGGGCCGCGCCGAGGGGTCGGATGGGGTCGAGCGCCGCATCGCTGTGGCCGATGCGCCGCTGCGTTTCGACGGCGCGCAGGCACCGCACTGCCGCCTGCTCGCCGGCGCGACGCGCGACCTGAACCTGATGGCGCGCGACGGCGACGCCGCGATGCGGCGCGCGCACTCCGGCGTCGAGTGGAGCGAGCCGTTCGAATGGCGTGGCCTGTTCACGCGCAGTGCCGGACGCTGGTCGGCCGGCGCCGAATCGATCCGGCTCGCGCCGCTGACGCTGCTGTGGAGCGACACGGTCGTCGATGGCACGGCATGGCGCTTCGACGCCGACGATGCAGAGGGCGCCGACGACGGCGCCAACGCAGGCGATGCGGCCGATGTCACCCACGCCGCCGATGCCGCCGCGCGAACCGACGCCGCCGACCACCGCGGCCGCGCGTCCGTCTGCGGCTGGTGGCTCGGCTTCACGCCGCAGGCATCGCAGCGAGGATCGCCGCGATGACTTCCTTGACCTTGTGGCGCGACGCCCGCCTTGCGACGCTCTGCGGCGCGACCCCGTGGGCCGAGATCGAACGCGGCGCGCTGCTGGTCGACGGCGAACGCTTGGCGTGGGTCGGCGCCGAGCACGATCTGCCTTCGCATCTCGCCCGCGACGTCACGTCGGAGCAGAGTCTCGGCGGCGCGCTCGTGACGCCGGGTCTGGTCGATTGCCACACGCATCTCGTCTACGCCGGCGAGCGTGCGCGCGAGTTCGAGCTGCGCCTCGAAGGTGCGAGCTACGAAGAGATCGCGCGCGCCGGCGGAGGCATCCGCTCGACCGTCGCCGCGACGCGCGCCGCGACCGATGAGACCCTCTTCGCCGCGGCGGCGCGGCGCGCGCGCGCGCTGATGGCCGAAGGCGTCACGACTATCGAGATCAAGTCCGGCTACGGCCTGACCCTGCACGACGAGCGGCGCTGCCTCGCGGCCGCGCGGCGCATCGGCGCCGAGCTCGGGCTGACGGTGCGGACGACCTGCCTCGCCGCGCACACGCTCGCGCCCGAATACGAGGGACGCGCCGACGAATACATCGATGCGGTTTGCGGCTGGCTCGCGGTGCTGATCGCCGAGGGCCTCGTCGACGCGGTCGACGGCTTCTGCGAAACGATCGGCTTCACGCTCGCGCAGACGCGGCGCCTGTTCGAGGCGGCGCGCGCGCTCGGCCTGCCGGTGAAGCTGCATGCCGAGCAGTTGAGCGACCAGCACGGCGCCGAGCTCGCGAGCGAATTCGGCGCACTGTCGTGCGACCACCTCGAGCACCTCGGCGAGCCCGGCGTGCGCGCGATGCAGGCGGCCGGCACCGTCGCGGTGCTGCTGCCCGGCGCCTACTATTTCCTGCGCGAGACGAAGCTGCCGCCGATCGACGCGCTGCGCGCGCAGGCGGTGCCGATCGCGATCGCGACCGATCACAACCCGGGCACGTCGCCGACGCTGTCGCTGCTGCTGATGATCAACATGGCCTGTGTGCTGTTCCGGCTGACGCCCGAAGAGGCGGTGCGCGGCGTCACCGTCAACGCGGCGCGCGCGCTCGGCCTCGCCGACCGCGGCACTCTGGCCGCCGGGCAGCGCGCCGACTTCGCGGTCTGGGATCTCGAGCACGCGAACGAGCTCGCGTACTGGTTCGGCCGCAATCCTTGCCGGCGCAGCGTCGTCGGCGGCCGCGAGCGTTCGCGATGAGTTCGCGCGTCACGCGATCGCCGGTCGCGAGGCGCTGCGCCGCCGCGACGGGCGACCTCGGCATGCGGCGGCCGTGCGCATCGATGGAGCCACGATGAACGACAGCAGCGACCTGACCGGGCTCGAGCCCGGCCGCCTCGATCCCGCCGACGCCGACGAAGCCAACGTCTACACGCTGCATCGCGGCACGACGGCGCTGCTCGTCAGCGCCCCGCATGTCGGCACCGCCATCCCTGCGGACCTGCGAGCGTGCTACGCCGAGCGCGCCCACGCGGTCGAAGACACCGACTGGCATCTCGACCGACTCTACGATTTCGTCCGCGAGATGGGTGCGAGCCTGCTCGTGCCGCGCCACTCGCGCTACGTGATCGACCTGAACCGGCCGCCGCAGAACGCGCCGATGTATCCCGGCGTCAACAACACCGAGCTGTGCCCGACGCGCTTCTTCACCGGCGACGCGCTCTATCGCGATGCGCAGGCGCCGCTCGACGACGAGATCGCGCGCCGGCTGGAGCGCTACTGGCAGCCGTACCACCGTGCGCTCGAAGCCGAGCTCGCACGGCTCGAAGGCCGGCACGGTCACGCGATCGTGTTCGATGCCCACAGCATCAAGTCGGAGCTGCCGTGGCTGTTCGAAGGCCGGCTCACCGACCTGAACCTCGGCACCGTCGACGGCGCCAGCTGCGCGCCGAGCCTGCGCAGTGCGCTCGCGCGCGTGCTCGAAGCGCAGAACGACTTCACGCAGGTCGTCGACGGGCGCTTCAAGGGCGGCCACATCACACGCCACTACGGCCGCCCGGCCGCCGGGCGCCATGCGGTGCAGCTCGAGATGACGTGGCGCTGCTACATGCGCGAGGAGCCGCCGTACGAGCTCGATCCGACGCGCGTCGCGACGCTGCGGCCGACGTTGCGGGCGCTGGTGCAGACGATGCTCGACTGGAGGCCCGATGCCTGAGAACACTGGGCGATCGGCAGACGCGACCGGGCGCTTGCTGTGGGCGCCGGTGGCGTGGCTCGACGGCCGCTGGCGCGATGCGGTTCTGCTGAAGGTCGACCGCGCCGGGCGCTGGGCCGAGATTACGCCGGCAGTCGCCGCGCCGCCCGCCGATGCGGTTCGGCTCGCCGGGCCGCTGCTGCCCGGCCTCGTCGATGCGCACAGCCATGCGTTCCAGCGCGCCTTCGCCGGTCTCGCCGAGCGCCGCGCCGCCGGTCCCGACGGCGCGGCCGACGATTTCTGGTCGTGGCGCGACCGCATGTACCGCGTCGCATTGCGGATCACGCCGCAGCAGTTGCGCGCGGTCGCGGCCCAGCTCTACGTCGAGCTGCTGCGCGGCGGCTACACGCAGGTCTGCGAGTTCCACTATCTGCAGCATGCCGAGGACGGCGGCCGCTACGCCGATCCGGCAACGCTCGCGTGGGCACTCGCCGATGCGGCGCAAGAGGCCGGCATCGGCCTGACCGTGCTGCCGGTGCTGTACGAGCGCGCCGGCTTCGGCGAGCCGCAGTTGCGCGGCGACCAGCGCCGCTTCGAGAGCAACGCGGAATCGGTCGACACGCTGCAGCGAGCGGTCCGCGCGGCGCGGCGCCCGTTGCTCGGCGCCGGCGTCGCGATCCACTCGCTGCGCGCCGCGCCGGCCGCGTCGATCGCGGCGCTGATGCATAGGATCGGCGACGACGCGATGCCGGTGCACATCCACGTCGCCGAACAGACGCGTGAGGTCGACGACTGCGTCGCCGCGACCGGCGCGCGGCCGATCGAATGGCTGTGCCGCGAATTCGCGCTCGATCGGCGCTGGCAGCTGGTCCACGCGACGCATGCGACGCCGGCCGAGATCGATGCGGTCGCGGCGAGCGGCGCCGGGATCGTGCTCTGCCCGAGCACCGAAGCGAACCTCGGCGACGGCCTCGCCGATCTGCCGCGCTGGCTCGGCGCCGGCGTGCCGCTCGCGCTCGGCTCCGACAGCCAGGTCTCGCGCAGCTGGGCCGCGGAGCTGCGCTGGCTCGAATACGGGCAGCGCCTCGTGCGCCGCGAACGCAACGTCGCCGCCGCGGCGCAGCAAGGCGAGAGCGCGACTGCAGCACGCTTGTTCGAGCGGATGCTGGCCGGCTCGGCACCGGCCGCCGGCCTCGACCGCCACGGCCTCGTCGTCGGCGCGCGCGCCGATGCGCTGGTGCTCGACATGCAGGCTCCTGGCCTCGTCGGCGTGCCGAATTCGCATGCGCTCGACGGGCTCGTCTTCGCGACCGACGCGCCGGCATTCCGCGCGGTCTACGTCGCCGGCCGCCGCGTGATCGAGAACGGCCGGCATATCGACGAAGCGGCGATCGCGCAGCGTTTCAGCGCTGCGATGGCCGCGCTGTGGAGCGAATCGGCGGCGACCGCCTGAACGGCCCGGGGGCTAGCGCCTGGTCCGGAAGGCTTGCCGGAATCTTGCCGTCGAGACTGGCCAAAATCGCTCGTTGAAACCATAATGGTTCCATTGCGGTGCCGAGCCGAGGAGAACTGGCAATGCCGACCACGCTGACTTTGAAGAATATTCCCGATGACCTCTATGCGAAGCTGAAGATTTCGGCCGGGGTCCATCGGCGCAGCCTGAACGGCGAGGCGATCGTCTGTCTCGAAACGGTTCTTCTGCCTGCGAAGGTCGAGCCCGCCGAACGCCTCGCTCGGGCGCGCGAACTTCGCGCCGAGTTGAAGCCGGCGAAGTTCGTAGCGCGCGAGATCGATGCATTGAAGCGCGAGGGCCGCCCGTGATCGTGGTCGATTCCAACGTGCTCGCCTATCTGTACCTGCCGGGCGAACACACGAAGCGCGCCGAGGCGCTGTTCGAGCGAGAGCCGGAATGGGCGGCGCCGGTGCTCTGGCGCAGCGAGTTCCGCAACATCCTCGCCGGCCACATGAGGCGCAAGGCGCTCACCTTCGACCAAGCCTGCCGCCTGCAGCGGGAAGCCGAAAGCCTGCTCGCAGGTTCCGAGTTCGAAGTCGATTCGCTCGACGTATTGGCCCTCGTGCGAGAGAGCGATTGTTCGGCTTATGACTGCGAGTTCATCGCGTTGGCGATGCGTCTCGAAACCACGCTGTGGACGATGGACAAGAAGCTGCTGCGAGCATTTCCGAACCACGCGGTCGCACTCACCGCGGGCAACGCGAAGGCTTCTTGAGATCTTTCTGACCCGGAGCGTGCGTTACGCGGCACAGCTCCGAAAGCCGCAGAACACGTCGTCGCGCTCCGGCAGATAGAAGTTGCGGTACTTCGGATTGCGCATCCGCGCGCGCGTCGCGAACGACGCGCCGCGCAGCACCTTTTGCGTGCCGAACCACGGCGCCGAGTAGTCGCGATACGGGCCGGCCACGAAACCGGGGTACGGGCGGAACGTGCTCGCGGTCCATTCCCAGACGTCGCCGTAGCGAAAGCCGCGGCTCGCGCCCTGGTGCGCGGCCGTCTCCCATTCGACTTCGCTCGGCAGGCGGCGCCCGGCCCAGCGGCACCAGGCATCGGCCTCGTACCAGTTGACGTGCACGACCGGCTGCGTCATCGGCACGCGGACGAGCCGGCCGAAGCGGTGCTGCAGCACGCCCTGGCGCATCTGATCGACATGGCGCGGCGTGCGCCGTCCTTCGCGCTGCAGCCAGAGCCAGCCGTCCCTGCTCCAGTGCAGCGGCTCGTCGTAGCCGCCGTCCTCGACGAACTCGCAGTACTGCGCCCACGTGACCGCCTGCGCATCGATCTCGAACTCGGGCACGTCGATGTCGTGCGCGTCGCGCTCGTTGTCGAACGCGAAACCGCGCCCGTCCGAGCCGAGGCGCCAGCGCGTCGCCGGGAACAGCAGCGGCTCGCGCAGGCCCAGCGTCTCGATCGGCGCGAGCAGCCCGGCATCGAAGCCGAGCGTCTGCGTCAGCATCGCGAGCGCCTCGCCGTGCATGTCTTCGTGGAACAGCGCGAGTCGATAGAAATAGAGCGTCTCGTCGGCGTCGTCGGGCGCGCCGGAGAGCAGGTCGAGCGTCGTCTCGAGCGTCTCGACGAGATAATCGCGCGTCGCCTTGAGCGACGGCAGATCGAGCTGCCAGCGCGTGTCGTGCGGCACGTTCGACGAGTCGTACCAGCGGTCGGCATCGGGCAGGATCGACGCGAGCCGCGACCCGCTCGGGTCGCAGCCTTCGCCGCGCTGGCGCTGCACGTTGCGCGCGATCCACCATTCCTGGAACCAGCCGATGTGGCCGAGCTCCCAGAGCGGCGGATTGATCTCGGCGCGGCGCGGCACGCGCAACTCCGCGCCGCCGAGCGCGTCCTCGCAGGCGGCGATCCAGCGCAACGTATGATTGCGCGAGTCGATCAACGCCAGCGACAGCATGTCCTTCCCGGCGCTGCGCATGCGCGATGAATCCACATTCGGGGCCTCGATGTCGAGCACGTCCTTGTCCCCCGGCCGCCACGGCCTTCCGTCGATCCGCCTCGTCAGCCCGGCCCTCGCCGACGCCAACACCGGCAACTGGCACACCGCAGCGCGCTGGGCGCGGCTGCTCCGCAAACATTGTCGCATCGCGATCGCGCAGCACTGGCGCGGCGAGCCGTGCGACCTGCTGATCGCGCTGCATGCGCGCCGCTCGGCGCCGAGCATCGACGCGTTCGCCGCCGCGCATCCGGATCGGCCCCTCGTCGTCGTCCTGACCGGCACCGATCTGTACCGGGACATCCGCAGCGACGCTTCGGCGCAGCGCTCGCTCGACCAGGCGACGCGGCTCGTCGTGCTGCAGGACCGCGGACCCGACGAGCTCGGGCCGAAGCTGCGCCGCAAGTGCACGGTGATCTACCAGTCGGCGCAGAAGCTCGCGCCGACCGCGCCGCCCACGCGCGTGCTGCGCGTTGCGAGCGTCGGCCACCTGCGCGACGAGAAGGATCCGGCGACCTTCATGCGCGCCGCGGCACGGCTGCGCGACCGCGCCGACATCCGCTTCGTGCAGATTGGCGCCGCGCTGGATCCGGTCTTCGATGCGGCCGCGCGGCGCACGCAGGCCGAGTGCGCGAACTACCGCTGGCTCGGCGAGCTCGCGCGCGCCGCGGCGCGGCAGCAGATCCGCCGCGCCCATCTGCTCGTCAGCACGAGCCGGATGGAAGGCGGCGCGCAGGCGATCCT
>JBDTXV010000078.1:0-8232 GCA_040006015.1 Caldimonas sp. | reverse complement strand
CAGCCCGGTCGTGCCGCTCGAGTAGACGACCCAGAGCGGATGATCGAACCCGACCCACGTCGGCTCGAACAACGGATCGTCCGAGGTCAGGCGCTCGAAGTCATGGAGGCCGCGGCCCGGCGTCGCGAGCCGCGCCGAATCGGCCCCGGCGTCGAGATAGCGCCAGAGCACGACGTCGCGCACGCTCGGTAACCCATCGACGAGGCCCTTCACGACCTCGAGCCGGTCGTGCTCGACCCCGCCGTAGCGATAGCCGTCGCATGTGATCAGCACCTTCGGCTCGATCTGGCGGAAGCGGTCGAGCACCGCGACCGGGCCCATGTCGGGCGAGCAGACCGACCAGATCGCCCCGAGGCTCGCGGTCGCGAGGAACGCGACGACCGCCGCCGGCGCGTTCGGCAGGAACGCGCAGACCCGGTCGCCCGGGCCGATGCCGAAGCGCTGCAGCGACGCAGCAAGCGACGCGACCTGACGGCGCAGTTCGGGCCAGGCGACCTCGGCGAACGGTGCGGCGCCCGAAGAAGCGGCCGCGCGTCGCATCACTTCGTTCTGGAACACGATCGCCGGATGGCCGGCGGCGGCCGCCGCCTCGGCGTGGCGAAAGAGATGCCGCGCGTAATTCACCTGCGCGCCGGTAAACCAGCGCGCGCCCGGCATCGTCTCGTCGACCAGCAAGGTCTCGTACCGGGACGGCGACTCGACCTCGAAATAGTCCCAGATCGAGCCCCAGAACGCGCGCAGATCGTCGACCGACCAGCGCCAGAGTGCGTCGTAGCCGGCCGTCGTGGTCGAGTCGAAACGCAGCCCGCGCGACTCATGCAGCCAGCGCGTGTAGCGGGTGATCTGCGCTTCGGGCAGGCTCATCGGCATCGCGCCGCTGCCGTCAGTGCGCCTGCTCGCGCCGTTCCGGATCGACGTCGACGTATTGCCAGAACTGGTTGCCGAACGCGGGACGGCGGTAGCCGATGAGCCAGGGCTGGGTCAGGTCGGTCGCGATGCGGTGCACGTTGTATTTCTGCGGCATGTAGGCGGTTGCGAGGCGATTGGCTTCGGCAATCGCGGCCAGACGCTCCGGACCGTCCGGCAGCGTCTGCATCCGCGTATAGATCGCATCGAACGCCGGCAACTTGAAACGGCTGAGATTCTGCGACCCGGCCGACGGGCCGAAAAGCGTCTGGAACCCGTCCTGCACATCGGGCGAGGACGCCTGCAAGCCGAGTTGCCAGACCATCAGCTTGCCGGCCCGGGCTTTCTTCAGCTGTTCCGGCCATTGGCCTTTCTCGAGGTTGATGCGCACGCCGATCGCGTCCATGTTCTTTTTCCACATCTCGTCGATCTGGCGCGATATCTGGTCCGGCTGCGTCGCGAATGCGATCGTCAGCGAGCGGCCGTCGGGAAGGTCGCGCCAACCATCGCCGTTGCGGTCGACATAGCCGTACAGGTCGAGCAGCGCCTTCGCCTTGGCGACGCTGTATTCGCTGTTGGTGCTGCGGTAGTCGGGCGAATAGCCGTAGGTGTTGGGCGCGACGATCGACTGAGCGGCGATCGCCTGGCCGCGCCGGACGATGCGTATTTCGCGTTCGACATCGGTCGCCAGCCCGATCGCCCGACGCAGCGCCACCTTATCCGGCGCGTTGCCGCCGACAACCGGGTCTTCCATGTTGAAGTAGAAGAACGTGCGCTCGGCCGCCACGGTGCGCTGGCTGCCGATGCTGCGCTTGGCCAGGTTCGGTGCGAGCTTGCCGTTCGGCGCGGCGACATTGGCGAACTCGAGCGGCACCGCGATCAGATCGAACTGCGAATTCAGGAACGCGAGCCAGCGCGGCTGGCTCTCTTCGATGATGCTGATCTCGACCCGGTCGAGCATCGGCAGTCGCCGGCCCGCGAAGCGTTGCAGCAGCGCCTGGCCGTCGGCGTCGTCGGCGTTCGGCTGCGCGTCGTAGACCTGCTCGCGATACACGGGGTTGCGTTCCAGCACGATCAGCGAACTGCGGCGCCACTGGCCGAGCCGGAACGGCCCCGAGCCGACCGGATGCTCCATGATCTTGTCCCGATAGAACTCGACCACCTCGCGCGCCAGCGCGCCGAACAGGCTGCCGTCGGCGATTGTGTAGACGAAGCGCGGCCGCGGTGTCTCGAGCTTGAACCGAAGCGTATAGCGATCGAGCGCGCGCAGGCCCTCGACTTGAACGTCGTAGTCGAACGGCGCCTTGTTCCTCAGCGCCGCTTCACGCACCGCCTCGAGGCCGAGCATGCCCTCTTCCCTCAGGCCGGTGTAGCCCTGGGCCTTGTTGGCCGGATCGAAGAAGCGCTTCAGGCTGTAGACGTAATCCTCGGCGACGAGCTCGCGCTTCTTGCCGTTGAATGCCGGGTCGTCGGCAAAGTAGATGCCCGGCTTGATGCGGATCGTGAAGGTCCGGAAATCGTCGGAGATCTCCGGCATCGCAGCAGCTGCATCCGGGACGATCTTGAACGGCCGCGCCAGGTAGTCGTATCGGTACAGCGCGCTGAAGATGTGGGTCGTCACGGTGCGCGAGTAAAGATCGCTCAGCTGGGTTGGATCGAAGCCGGTCTCCGCCGCAGGGAACGCATAGCGCAGCACGTGCGGCGCGGCTGGCTGCGCAGGTTCCGCCGGACCGGCGGCGCCGCCGGCGATCTGCACAGACGTCAGCAGCGACGCCAGCAGCGCGCGCGACCATTTCGACCTTCGCATCCGGCAAGCTTATACGGCCCGACGCGGCCCCGATCGCGAAGCCGACGAATTCGGCGTCGGCGCATACACCGAGCGCATGCGCGCCGGGGTGCCATAGACTTCGCGCTCGATCATGCAGGCCCTGCTTCGCATGACGCGGCCCATCCCGAACTCCGAGGACACGCGACCCGCATGGCGGCCTACCTGATCCGGCGCGTCTGGCAGATGATCCCGACGCTCGTCGGCGTCGTGCTGCTCGTGTTCACGCTGTTCAAGTTTTTCGGCGGCGACCCGGCCGAGATCATCGCCGGGCTCAGCGCGACGCCGGAACAGGTCGACGCGATCCGCGAACAGCTCGGTCTGAACCGGCCGTGGTGGGTCCAGCTCGGCCTGTTCGCGAAGCAGATCGTCACGTTCGACTGGGGCCGCAGCTGGGCTACCAACGAATCGGTCGCGCACCTGTTCGCGACGCGGCTGCCGGCGACCTTGACGGTGATGACGCCGATCCTGATCCTCGATTCGGTGCTGGCGATTCCGTTCGCGCTGCTGGTCGCGTACCTGCGCGGCTCGCTGACCGATCGCACGATCATGGTCGTCACGACGGTCGCGCTGTCGATCTCGTTCCTGACCTATGTGATCGTCGGCCAGTACCTGTTCGCGTTCCGGCTCGGCTGGTTTCCGGTGCAGGGCTGGAGCGACAGCGTCGTCACGAACCTGACGCTCTATGCGCCGCTGCCGGTGCTGCTCGCGGTACTGGTCGGCGTCGCGCCGCAGACGCGGCTCTACCGGACGTTCTTCCTCGACGAGGTCGGGCAGGACTACGTGCGCACCGCGCGCGCGAAAGGCCTGTCCGAGCCGCGAGTGCTGCTGACCCACGTGATGCGCAACGCGATGATCCCGATACTGACGAACATCGCGGTCGCGCTGCCGGGGATCTTCGTCGGCGCGTTCCTGATCGAGGTCTTCTTCTCGATCCCGGGCCTCGGCCGCGAGGTCCTGCTCGCGGTCAACCGCAGCGACTATCCGGTGATCCAGGCGGTGACGATCTACGTCGCGGTGATCACGATGGTCGTCAATCTCGCGACCGACGTGCTCTACAAGCTCGTCGATCCGCGCGTGGTGCTGAAATGAGCGCGGTCCTCGACGTGCCGATGGCGGCGCCGCGCGCAGCGACGCGCTCCGACGGCGTCTGGACCGCGGCGTGGCGGCGCTTTCGCAGCGACCGGATCGGCCTCGCGGCGCTGGTGATCGTCGCCGGCTTCGTCGTGCTGATCGCGCTCGCGGCGCTCGGCCTCGTCGCGTCGGGCTGGCAGATCGAACGGGCGGTTCCGAACGCGCCGCCGACCTTCGTCGGCGCCGCGCCGAAGCAGGCCGAGGGCGCGGCGGCACAGGCCGGCGGCGCCTACGTCGATCTGACCGACATCGATCCGCTCGCGCCGCGCTACCGCGAATGGGCCGAGCGCGCCGCGAAGCTGCAGACCACCGAGACGAAGAAGGCCGAGACGCTGGCATTCGGCGCCGACCGGCTCGGCCGCGACGTCATCGCGAAGACGATCAAGGGGGCGCAAATCTCGGTCTTCGTCGGCGTCCTCGCCGCCGTCGTCGCGACCGCGATCGGCACCGTGCTCGGCGCCTGCGCCGGCTTCTTCGGCGGCCGCGTCGGCGACGGGCTAGAGTGGTTCTACAACGTCTTCACCGCGATCCCCGGCATCCTGCTGATCTTCGCGTTCGCGGCGGTCGCCGGGCGCGGCGTGCAATCGGTCGTGCTGATCCTCGGCCTGACCGGCTGGACCGGTGTCTACCGGCTCGTCCGCGCCGAATTCCTGAAGCACTCGGTGCGCGACTACGTGCGTGCCGCCGAGGCGATCGGCGCCGGCGCGGCCGCGCGGATCTTTCGCCACATCCTGCCGAACGCCAGCCACGTCGTGCTGGTGCAGCTGTCGATCCTGGTCGTCGCGTTCATCAAGGCGGAAGTGATCCTGTCGTATCTCGGCCTCGGCGTCGGCGTCGACCAGGTGTCGTGGGGGACGATGCTCGCCGAAGCGCAGAGCGAGCTGATCCTCGGCTACTGGTGGCAGCTCGTCGCGGCGACCGCGATGATGGCGGTCTTCGTCACCGCGTTCTCGCTGATGACCGATGCGCTGCGCGATGCGCTCGATCCGAAGCTGCGCGGGCTCGAGTGACATGCTGCTGCGCATCGACGACCTGCGCGTGACGTTTCGGCTCGGCCGCCAGGACGGCGTGGTGCAGCGCGTAGAAGCGGTCGGCCGCGGCGCGGTCGGGATCGGCTTCGAAGTCGCCGAGAACTCGACCGTCGCGCTGGTCGGCGAATCGGGATCGGGCAAGAGCGTCACCGCGATGTCGATCGTCAACCTGCTGCCCGATAACGCCGAGCGCTCCGGCTCGATCGCGTTCGAAGGCCGCGACCTGCTCGCGGCAACGGCGCCGGAAATGCGCCGGCTGCGCGGACGCGAGATCGCGTGCGTGTTCCAGGATCCGATGACGTCGCTTAACCCGGTGTTCAGCGTCGGCCGGCAGATCTCCGAGCCGCTGACGACGCATCTCGGTCTCTCGGCGCGTCAGGCCTGGAAGCGCGCCGAGGCGCTTCTCGAGGAGGTCGGCCTGCCCGAGGCGAAGCGGCGCCTCGCCGCGTATCCGCACCAGTTGTCGGGCGGGCAGCAGCAGCGCGTGATGATCGCGATGGCGCTCGCCTGCGAACCGAAGCTGCTGATCGCCGACGAGCCGACGACCGCGCTCGACGTGACGATCCAGCGCCAGATCCTCGAGTTGCTCGCTCAGCTGAAGGCCCGGCGCCGGATGAGCATGCTGTTCATCAGCCACGACCTCGGCGTCGTCGGCGAAATCGCCGACCGTGTCGTCGTGATGCGCCACGGGCTGATCCGCGAACAGGGCCCGGTCGCCGCGATCTTCGCAACGCCGCAGGACACCTACACGCGCGCGCTGCTGGCGTGCCGTCCGACGCTCGAGCAGCGCGCGCCGCGCCTGCGCGTTGTCGACGAGCATCTGTCCGGGATCGAACGCACGCGCGCCGCGGTCGTCAAGGACCCGAATGCGCCGGTCGTCATCGAAGCGACCGCGCTGTCGAAGAGCTTCTGGGTCCGTCACGGCGTGTTCGGCCGCCGCGAGTTCAAGGCGGTGAAAGGCGCAACGTTCCGGCTGCGCAAGGGTCACACGCTCGGCATCGTCGGCGAGTCCGGCTCGGGCAAGACGACGCTCGGACTCGCACTGCTGCGCCTGCACGAGCCGAACGGCGGCCCGGTCGGCGGCCGCGCGATCTTCGACGGCCGCGACCTGCTCGCGCTGTCGCGCCGCGAGATGCTGCCGATCCGGCGCCGCATCCAGGTCGTGTTCCAGAACCCGTACGCGTCGCTGAATCCGCGCTTCACGGTCGCGCAGACATTGGCCGAGCCGATGGCGATCCACGCGATCGGCGCCGACGCCGATGCGCGCGTCGCGCGCGCGCGTGCGCTGCTCGAGCGCGTCGGGCTCGACGACGGCGCATTGAACAAGTACCCGCACGAGTTCTCCGGCGGCCAGCGCCAGCGCATCGCGATCGCGCGCTGCCTGACCCTCGACCCCGAAGTTCTGGTGCTCGACGAGGCGGTCAGCGCGCTCGACGTCTCGGTGCAGGCCCAGGTGCTCAATCTGCTGAAGGACCTGCAGGACGAGCTCGGCCTCGCGTACCTCTTCATCAGCCACGATCTCGCGGTCGTCCGCTTCATGGCCGACGAGGTGCTCGTGATGAAGGACGGCGAAGTGGTCGAGCAGGCCGGCGTCGAGGAAATCCTCGACCATCCGCGCGAGGATTACACGCGCCGCCTGATCGGCGCGATCCCGCGCGGCTACGTCGGCGCGGTCGCCCAGGCTTGAGCCGGCTCGGTCGACAAATCCCGGCATCGCTGTAACCACGCGCTACGCGAGCGCCGCGGCGCGTCACCGACGAATGCCCCGGGCGCGGCCGCCCGGCACGGCCACGTGCCGGAAGTCACGCGCCGCCGCGCGGCATGGACGTTGCGATGAGCACACGACCCTGCCCGGGTCCACCATCGGGCAGCCCACCGCACCCCTGATCCACCCGCCGATGCCACCGATCCGCTCCCGAGCCCCCTCCGTGCAGCGCTGCACGCGCAGCGGACCGAGCTGCCGCGGCGGGGCCTCGTCGGCGTTGCGGCTGAGCCAGCCGACGCTCGCACTGCTGCCGATGGCCCATGCCCTCGCGCAACGGATGAAGCCGCGGACCCCCTGACCGCATCGAAGACCCGAAACCGGAGACAACCCATGCCGCCATCGAAGATCAAGCAAGCCGCCGGTCTGCGCGCGATTCCGCAACGTCTGCCCGTCACGCCGGAACGGCGCAGCGCGCAAGGCCCGGTGCGAGTCCTCGAATCGACCCGGACCTGGGCCCAGTTGCCCCTGTTCGTGCGCCAGCCCGTCGGCCGCTGACCTGACGACGCGGCGCTGGAGGCGCGTCCTTCGTTCCGCCCGGCCGCGCGACGGCCTCGGGCAAGCCCTCTCAGAGTGCCGCTCCAACCTGCGAGACACTGCGCCCTCAGTCACGCGCAAGGTCTCGCCATGCACACCGGTCGCCGTCTCTTCCTCGTTCTCGCCGGCGCTTCGTCCCTCGGCCTCGCGCCGGCGCTCTTCGCGCAGACGGCCGCGCCGGCCGGGTCCGGCAGCTGGCCGACGAAGCCGGTGCGGATCGTCGTGCCGTTCTCGCCCGGCGGCACGACCGACATCCTTGCGCGGGCGCTCGCGCCCGAGCTCGGCAAGGCCTTCGGCCAGACCTTCATCGTCGACAACAAGCCCGGTGCCGGCGGCAACCTCGGTGCCGATCTGGTCGCGAAGTCGCCGCCCGACGGCTACACGCTGCTGATGGGCACGGTCGGCACGCAGTCGATCAACGCCGCGATTTATCCGAAGATGCCGTTCGATCCGCAGCGCGACCTCGCGCCGGTCACATTGATGGCCGGCGTGCCGAACGTGCTGGTGATGAATCCGGCGAAGGCGCAGGCCTACGGCATCGCGAACGTCGCCGACCTGATCCGCTACGCGCGCGCGCATCCGGGCAAGCTCAACATGGCGTCGAGCGGCAACGGCACGTCGATCCATCTGAGCGGCGAGCTCTTCAAGAGCATGACTGGCACCTACATGCTGCACTTTCCGTATCGCGGCTCGGGACCTGCGCTGCTCGACCTGATCGGCGGCACGATGGACCTGATGTTCGACAACCTGCCGTCGGCGCTGCCGCAGATCAAGTCCGGCAAGCTGGTCGCGCTCGCGGTCACGAGCGCGAAGCGCAGCGCGGCCTTGCCCGACGTGCCGACGATCGCCGAAGCCGGTCCGGTCAAGGGCTTCGATGCGAGCTCGTGGTTCGGCCTGCTCGCCCCGGCCGGCACGCCGGCCGATATCATCAACCGGCTCCAGCAGGAGACCGCGAAAGCGCTCGGCACGCCGGCACTGAAGGAGCGGCTCCTCTCGCAGGGAGCGATTCCGAGCGGCATGACGCCGGCGGAATTCAC